>NZ_JBSQPW010000043.1:0-17078 GCF_055118575.1 Trichococcus sp.
TACACTAAATTGGCTACCGACCTTTAGTTGTATTGTAAGGTCTTCTTTTTGCCTATTTCAACAAAAGAATAGTTTCGCATAGAAAAATTATACACTTAGATTCCTCATCATGTCAGGAGTGGAGCTGCTGATTGCTGGGGGACAGCCAACGATCGTGAATTTTATTGACTTTGGAGCCATTTCCTACTATCATTATACGGGATGTTATTCAGTTTTTTTATCATTCGCTAAGCTTGATGAAGCGAAATGACGAAGGTGAGATAATAGCAGGTCGGAAGCAGGATGACATAAGGGCATCCTTTCTTTTTGCGGGGAATTCCGACCGATGCATGAAAAGTAGGCAAGGCTCTGCTGGAAAGGTGGACTAAATGGCACAGTTATTTTTTAAATATGGGGCGATGAACAGCGGGAAATCGATTGAGATCCTGAAGGTTGCCTACAATTATGAAGAGCAGAACAAGTCGGTTATGATCTTTACAAGTGCGCTTGATGACCGTGATGGCGTCGGATATGTTTCGAGTCGGATCGGATTGAAGCGCGAAGCCATTCCGATCGCAGATGACACGGATGTATTTCTGGAAGTCAGTAAAAACCCGAGAAAGCCAGCTTGTATCTTGATAGATGAATCCCAATTCCTGTCCAAAGCGCACGTCATCCAATTAGCGCGCATCGTCGACGAATTGGCAATACCGGTGATGGCATTTGGTTTGAAGAATGATTTCCAGAACGAATTATTCGAAGGCTCAAAATATCTGTTGCTTTACGCAGATAAGATAGAAGAAATAAAAACCATCTGTTGGTTCTGTCATAAAAAAGCGATCATGAACATGCGTGTTGTGGATGGAAAACCAATATACGCCGGCGAACAGATCCAAATCGGTGGAAATGAATCCTATCTCCCAGTGTGCCGCAACCACTACCACCATCCGCCATTGGCCTAGAACAGATACTCAGAAACAAAAAAAGAGGAGTTTGAAAAAGTTATGTATGATCAATTAGATGCATTCATTATCCGTTATGAAGAACTTTCCGAATTGTTGAGCGATCCGGAAGTCATTTCCGATACAAAACGATTTTTGGAATTGACCAAAGAAGAAGCGGGGCTGCGCGAAAAAGTTGCTACTTTCAAGCGTTATAAAGAGGTCGAAGGCGAAATTGCCGATACCGAAGAGATGTTGTCGGAGAAGTTGGATGATGACATGGCTGCTATGGCCAAAGAGGAATTGAACGACCTGAAGAAAGAAAAGAGCGAACTCGAAGACCGCATCAAAGTCTTGTTGCTTCCTACTGATCCGAACGATGACAAGAACATCATCATGGAAATCCGCGGGGCTGCCGGCGGAGATGAAGCTGCATTGTTCGCCGGAACACTTTTCACGATGTACAGCAAATATGCAGAAAACCAAGGCTGGCGCGTTGAGATCATGGATGCAAACATCACCGGCATCGGCGGCTACAAAGAAATCATCCTGATGATCAGCGGAAACGGCGCCTTCTCCAAACTGAAATATGAGAGCGGCGCGCACCGTGTCCAACGTGTTCCGGAAACGGAGTCACAAGGACGTGTGCATACGTCTACTGCCACCGTGGTCGTCATGCCGGAAGCGGAAGAGGTCGAATTGAATATTGAAGACAAAGACATCCGTACGGACATCTACCATGCCAGCGGAGCCGGTGGACAGCACGTCAACAAGACAGCATCAGCGGTCCGATTGACTCACTTGCCGACAGGAATCGCCGTTGCGATGCAGGATGAACGTTCCCAAATCAAAAACCGCGAAAAAGCGATGAAAATATTGCGTACCCGTGTTTACGACAAAATTTCTTCAGAAGCGCAATCAGAATATGATGCAACGCGTAAGTCCGCAGTAGGGACCGGCGACCGTTCTGAACGCATCCGCACCTACAACTTCCCGCAAAACAGGGTTACGGATCACCGTATCGGCTTGACCTTGCAAAAGTTGGATACGATTTTGAGCGGAAAATTGGATGAAGTCATCGATGCGTTGATTATGGCAGATCAGACGCAAAAATTGGAGTCCTTGAACAATGGAGCAATCTAAGGAACTTAGTTACCAGCATGCTTTGCAGAATGGTGCGCTTTTTTTGGAGCAGAACGAGAAAAGTCCGCTGGCTGCTGAAAGGCTGCTTTTGGACCGTTTGGGTTGGACCAAAACGGATCTGTTGATGCGTTTTGCCGATCCGATCACGGAGCAGGAATACAAGCAGTATTTCAGCGACATCAATGAGTACGTCGCGGGCAAGCCGATACAATACATCGTAGGCGTCGAATGGTTCTATGGTTATCCCTTGAAAGTCACGGAAGCTACGCTGATTCCGCGTCCGGAAACCGAGGAACTCGTGCAACGGGCACTAAAATGCCTGGATGGGAAAGGACCGCAGAAGGTTCTGGACATCGGTACAGGATCCGGCGCTATTGCCATTGCGATGAAAAAGGAGCGCCCGCAGGATGACGTGACGGCCACCGATCTTTCTGAAGAAGCATTGGCCGTCGCGAAAGAGAACGCGGATCAACTAAATGCGGACATCCGCTTCCTGCATGGGGATTTGCTGGAGCCCGTGCAGCTGGAGACGTTCGACTGCATCCTCAGTAATCCGCCCTATATCAGCGAAGATGAAATTAGCCTGATGGACAGTTCTGTTTTGGAGTACGAACCACATTCGGCGTTGTTTGCTGATCATGACGGATTGGATCTATACCAAAAGATGGCGTTTACGCTTCCGTTCCATTTGAAAACGGACGGCTGCCTGTTCATGGAAATCGGCTTCAACCAAGGCGAAAAATTATTGGAACTCTACAAAAAAGCTTTTCCGGATAAAACGGTCACGATCGAAAAAGACCTGTCCGGCCTCGACCGCATGCTGATAGTCAAATAAGAAAAGCTTCACGGGTTCGTTCGAGGCCAACCTGTGAGGCTAGCCGACTGGTTTATTAAGCATATTAGGATAAAAAGAGTCGCCTGTTATCCATGGGCAAAAAATGGCTGCGGGCAATTGCCCCGGCTATTTTTTTAACGTGAGCAGTGTCTGTGCCAGTCAAACCATTCAGAAAGGAGCATATATCATTATGGAAACAAAAATATACGACGCCTCAACGATCGATGAGGCAGCTGATTTGCTGCAAGCTGGACAACTGATCGCCTTTCCGACGGAGACTGTCTACGGTTTGGGTGCCATCGCATCGAATGACGAAGCAGTAAAAAATGTGTATAAAGTGAAAGGAAGGCCCAGCGATAATCCGTTGATCGTTCATGTGTGCGATCGCGAGGTTGGGCAATATGTGGCTTTTGTTCCCCAACAGGCAGAAGCCTTGATGGAGGCTTTTTGGCCAGGGCCGCTGACTTTGATTTTTCCGATGAAAGAAGGCGTATTTGCGCCGACTGTCACGGCAGGGCACAATACAGTCGCGTTGAGGATGCCCGCACAAGAGCAGACGCTGGAATTGATCAGAAAAACCGGCTTTCCTTTGGTCGGACCGAGCGCGAATACGTCCGGCAAACCGAGCCCTACGACTGCCCAGCACGTGATGCATGACCTTTCGGGGAAGATTGCCGGCATCCTTGATGGCGGAGAAACGCAGATCGGTTTGGAATCAACGGTATTGGACTTGACCAATGCCGACGGACCAGTCATTTTGCGTCCAGGAGCCATCACGGAAGTGCAATTGGAGCCGATCATCGGCAAAATGGCAGGAAGTGCGCAAACAACAAACGAATCAGAGGCTCCAAAAGCCCCGGGGATGAAGTACCAACACTATGCCCCGGCTCAACCGGTTGTCCTGATCGATGGAACGGATGCTGATTGGGAAGCTGCCATTGATGAGTATTGCGGTAAAGGCAAAAAAATCGGCATTTTGGCTTCCGAAGAAAAGTTGGCTATCCATCAGCAGGCAGCACGATCCACCTATTCATTGGGAATGAAGAATGACGTGGTGGCTGCATCCCAGCGCCTTTATGCCGGATTGCGCTATCTCGATGAACAACCAGTAGATGTGATTCTGGCTGAGGCTTATGATCTTGCCGGGCTCGGGAAGGCATTCATGAATCGTCTGGAAAAAGCTGCTTCATCAAAATATCCGAAAAAAGAAGCGAAATAGTCACCTAATATCCGTCTTTAGCTTACTTTTTATACAAATTATTCAAATCCAAGAGCTTATATGTTTTATTTCTGAATAATTATGATATACTCAACTTACATTTTTTTATGTTTAAAATTTTGGAATAATGTGATGGAAGGGTGCAAACATGGATAAAGAATTATTTGCAGCAATTGAAAAAGAACGCGAAAGACAAGAGAACGGAATCGAGCTGATTGCTTCCGAAAACTTTGTATCTGAAGATGTTATGAGAGCGCAAGGCAGCATCTTGACGAACAAATATGCTGAAGGCTACCCTGGTCGTCGTTACTATGGTGGTTGCGAATTTATCGATGTCATCGAAAACTTGGCGATTGACCGCATCAAAGCAATCTTTGGTGCAGAATATGCCAATGTACAACCACATTCCGGTTCACAAGCGAATATGGCTGCTTATCGTGTTTTGGTTCAACCAGGCGATAAAATTTTGGGTATGGATCTGAGCCACGGTGGTCACTTGACTCATGGAGCATCTGTGAATTTCAGCGGACAGACTTATGAGTTCGTTGCTTACGGTGTAGATAAAGAGTCCGAAACAATCAACTATGACACAGTCCGTGAGATTGCTTTGAAAGAACAACCAAAATTGATCGTTGCCGGAGCGAGCGCTTACCCGCGCGCAATCGACTTCAAGCGTTTCAGAGAAATCGCTGACGAAGTCGGTGCTTACTTGATGGTTGATATGGCTCATATCGCAGGACTTTGCGCAACTGGTCATCACCAAAATCCGGTTGAACATGCCCACATCGTAACTACGACTACACATAAAACACTTCGCGGCCCGCGCGGCGGCGTCATCCTAGCCAAAGAAGAATTCGGCAAAAAATTGAACAGCGCTGTCTTCCCTGGGATCCAAGGCGGACCTCTTGAGCACGTCGTCGCTGCCAAGGCTGTATCCTTCTTTGAAGCTGCAACACCCGAATATACTGAATATATCGGTCAAGTCATCAAAAATGCTCAAGCTATGGCTGATGTCTTCAATGCATCCAATCTGCGCGTCATCAGTGGCGGAACAGACAACCACTTATTGTTGTTGGATGTCACAAGCAGCGGCTTGAACGGAAAACAAGTAGAAAAACTATTGGATACCGTTGAAATCACTGTCAATAAAAATACGATTCCTTTTGAAACGCTGGGCGCCAACAAAGCCAGCGGCATCCGTATCGGCACTCCAGCCATCACGACAAGAGGCCTTAAGGAAGCAGAAGCACGCAAGATTGCTGAATTGATTGTGGAAACTATCCAAAACCACGATGATGAAGCGAAATTGGATGAAGTCAGAGCGGCAGTCCATGCCATCACAAAAGCTTTCCCTTTGCACAAAAAAACGGCTTCTGTTGAAGCGTAAATAAATCATCGAAGAGCTGTCCCTGGTGGGCAGCTCTTTTCTTCGGCATGCGTACTTCTGATGCGCAACAGGCTTACAGTGGTGAGCGGGAGGCCAAAAGCAGTCCACTGTTTCGGCTAAACGTAGAGTGAAGAATACAGAACAGTCGACGAAAGTCCGCCATGTCAGCAGAACGTAGCGTGAAGAATTCCAAACAGCCAACGAATCGTTACTATGTCGGCTAAACAGAGTGCGAAAGTTACCGATCAGCCGACGAATCCATTCTTTATCCAGTAAAATTCGCGCGCTACTCCCGCAAATAGGGTGAAACCGGCGTTGGTTCATCTTAAAACATAGCTCTTGATGTTTTCTCATTGTTTTATTTCTGGTATTTGTAGCACTTTTCAATTACAATAGGTTGAGCAAAAATAGGAAAGTGGGGCAAAAGTATATGGGAGAATTCCATGTAATGAATCATCCGTTGATTCAACACAAATTAACAATCATCCGCGAAAAAGACTGCGGAACAAAGGTGTTCCGTGAAGTAGTAAGCGAAATCGCCATGTTGATGGCTTATGAAGTAACAAGGGACATGCCTTTGGAAGACATCGAGATTGAAACGCCATTGGTGAAAACGACTCAAAAAACATTGTCAGGCAAAAAAGTTGCCATCATCCCGATCTTGCGTGCAGGTTTAGGGATGGTAGACGGTTTCTTAGCGATGCTGCCAGCCGCAAAAGTTGGCCATATCGGCATGTACCGTGACCATGAAACATTGGAACCTGTAGAGTATTTCGTGAAACTGCCGACAGACATCCAGGAACGCCAATTGTTCATCGTTGACCCTATGTTGGCGACAGGCGGATCGGCAATCGCAGCTATCGAAGCGTTGGAAAAGAGAGGCGCAGCGCCATCATCCATGAAATTCATCTGTCTTGTGGCAGCTCCTGAAGGAATGGAAGCATTGCATGCGGCTTATCCCGATGTGGATATCTATGCAGCTTCATTGGATGAAAGATTGGACGAAAACAGCTACATCCTGCCTGGATTGGGAGACGCTGGTGACCGACTGTTCGGCACAAAATAAGCGTTCAGTACGGCGTTCAGGCAATTGTGTCCACAATTGTCAAAACATCAATATTATCATGAGAACGTTCTTGCGATTTACGTGATTTTGAAAAGCGAACATAAAGAGCTGAGCCGGAAATCCGATAGGGATTGCCGGCTCGTTTTTTTGGTTCAAGTTAAATTTATTATACTTCAATCCCTCAAGGTTACAGTATCGAAGGTTTTTCAAGGGGGCATGATGAGCAATAAATTTGCTTTTATTTCCTCAGCAGGATCACTTTTTAGGCAGCGTTCGGATTTTCATAACTCTATAAGTATATTTATATATTGAGTATCTGTGATTATGAAGGCGGTATCTTTTCATCATTTTCATGAAAAGGCCGAAAATATCCTTATAATACGTATATTTGCTTTGAATTTCGATAAAGTTGGTGTTATGATTAGCGATGTTGAACAGATATGCAAAGAAACTTATGAAATAGCCACTTATTGTGACTAGAGTATGGGAGGTCCAGCTAAATTAGTTGTCTACTTTTACGAATGTCTTTTAAAATAATGTAGCGTGGACTAGGTATGGCATAGCTGTTTTTTTATTTGTATTGAAAAGAGGTGAAAATATTGGAAGCTGAATCTAAAGTCATCCATTTTATGGGATTGGGTTTCAGTTTGAATATCATCATAAGTGTATTGGCGACTTGCATCATTGTTTTTTTATTTTGTTTTATTGCTACCCGTAAACTGGCGGTGAGGCCAACATCCAAAAGCCAATTGGCGATTGAATATTTGGTTGATTTCATCCGGAACATGATTTCCAGCTCGCTTCACTGGAAAGTTGGGCAACAATTCCATTTGTTGGGCTTCACTTTGTTCCTGTTTGTATGGGTTGCCAATATGTTGGGGCTTGTATTCATCTTGAACATCGATGGCCACTCTTATTG
Source organism: Trichococcus sp. (assembly GCF_055118575.1). Lineage (NCBI taxonomy): Bacteria > Bacillati > Bacillota > Bacilli > Lactobacillales > Carnobacteriaceae > Trichococcus > Trichococcus sp. The sequence continues at coordinate 7,490 of NZ_JBSQPW010000043.1, forward strand.
GAAGAGTCCTACGGCCAGTCCAATTGTCACATTAGGCTTGGCCTTGATGGTGATATTGCTGACGCATTACTTTGGTATCAAGGAGAATGGGTTCAAGGAATATTTCATGAACAGTTATATTCGCCCAGTAGCACCACTCATGCCGATCAAACTTTTGGAGGAATTTACGAACACTTTGACATTGGCGTTGCGTCTTTACGGAAATATTTATGCCGGTGAAATTTTGTTGGGATTGATTGCTTCATTAGCAAATTCATACGGTTTACTGACTTGGGTGGTCGGGATTCCTCTCCAAATGGTCTGGCAAGGATTTTCCATCTTTATCGGATCGATCCAAGCTTTCGTCTTCACCACGTTGACTATGGTTTACCTCGCCCATAAGATCGAAGCAGAATAAACTGCTGATCCATGAGCTTAATAAGTGTGCATTATTATATGAGAAAAAGGAGATTATTATTATGAACTTTATAGGAGCTGCTATTGCGGTTGCCGGTGCAGCCATCGGCGCATCATTAGGAAACGGGAAGGTTATTTCTACTACAATCGAAGCAATCGCAAGACAACCAGAATTGCAGAGCAGATTACAGACTTTGATGTTCATCGGCGTCGGCTTGATCGAAGCTGTTCCCATCATGGCGGTAGTTATAGCTTTCTTACTGATTTTCCAATAATAGGGACCAGCAAGACCGATAACTACAGGAGGGATGAGAATGACAGCCAATCTCGTATTGGGAGAGATTACCGCATTAGGTGATACGATTGTTACGCTGCTGTCATTTCTGATATTGATGGCTCTTATCAAAAAGTTCGCATGGCAGCCCTTGATGAAGATCTTAACGGATCGTGAAGAAATGATACATGCAAATATTGATAAAGCGGCAAGTGCGCGCGAGAATGCTGAGAAGAGACAAGCGGAAGTCGATGCGCAGCTGATTGAAGTCAGAACAACAGCAAGCGATATTTTGAACCGAGCTCAAGCGGAAGGCAATGAAATACAAAAAGAAATCATCAAAGAAGCAAAAGAAGATGCACTGCGGATCAAACAAGTGACCCAAAAAGAGCTTGAACTCGAAAGAAAACAGGCTCTTGAAGGGTTGCGTGCCGAAATCGGAATCATATCAGTGGAAATCGCTGAAAAGATTCTCGGCAAGGAGATCAATCAGGCAGATCAACAAAATTTGATCGAAGCTTTTATTGAAGGGCTGGATGATTGATATGGTTAAGGACGGGAAAGCAATCACTACTGTAGAAGCCTATGTGCAAGCCTACTATAACCGCCTGACCGACTCGAAGACTGCGGATAGACTCTACCTTGATTTATCACAGTTGAAGGACGTCTTCAATCATGCAGATGCGGCTGGGGGCGAGAAGCCAAATCTTGATTTGGCTGTGAAATATCTTGCTCCCGAGACGCTTCAATTTCTCGACGGACTCCAAGACAACCTTGATAATGAGGGCATCATGGCTTCCATCGATGCGTTCAATGCGTTGTACGAAAATAAAAAAGTATTCGTGAATGTGAAATTGACCTCTGCGGTGCCGTTAACAGCAGAACAAAAAAAGCGCATCATGGACAAAATGCAAAAAAGAATTGGGGATGCGACTTTCTTTGTGAAAGAAGTGGTCGATCCCAAGGTGATGGGCGGCGTCCGTTTGGAGTCGGAAAATCACTATTTTGACAACACAATCGCTACAAAGTTGAAAGAAATGAAGAGACATATCCTAAAAGATTAATAGGTTGAAGAGGTGAATAATGTGGCTACTGAAAACGAAGATTTGAGTTCATTGATCAAAAATAGGATCAACACTTTTCAATCTGTATCAGAGTTTGAAGAAATTGGGAAAGTTACCTACATCGGCGATGGGATCGCACGTGCGAAAGGTTTAGAAAACGTTATGTCCGGGGAATTGTTGGAGTTTTCCAATGGGTCCATCGGTATGGCCCAGAACCTGGAGATGACCGATGTCGGTATCATCATTTTTGGAGCTTATGAAAATATCCATGAGGGCGACATCGTTAAACGAACAGGTAAAATCATGGAAGTCCCGGTTGGAGATGCTTTGATCGGACGCGTTGTGGATGCGTTAGGCAACCCAGTCGACGGCTTAGGAAACATCGAGACCATCGGCACAAGACCGGTTGAAAATGCGGCACCCGGTGTTATGGATCGTCAATCCGTAAGAGAACCTCTTCAAACCGGCCTTAAAGCACTGGATGCTTTGGTTCCGATTGGTCGAGGCCAGCGCGAATTGATCATTGGTGACCGCAAAACCGGAAAAACAAGCATCGCTATCGATGCTATCATCAACCAACGCGGAAAAGATGTTATCTGCATCTACGTCGCAATCGGACAAAAGGAATCGACTGTCCGGAACATGACAGAAACCTTGAAAAAATATCATGCAATGGATTATACGATAGTCGTGACCGCCAGTGCCTCGCAATCCGCGCCGATGCTCTATATCGCGCCTTATGCTGCTACAGCAATGGCTGAAGAGTTCATGCACAACGGCAAACACGTCCTTATCGTATACGATGATCTTTCCAAACAAGCTGCTGCATACCGCGAAATGTCCTTGCTGTTGCGCCGTCCGCCAGGTCGCGAGGCGTATCCAGGGGATGTCTTCTACTTGCACTCCCGTCTGTTGGAGCGTTCGGCAAAATTGAACGATGAGTTGGGCGGCGGTTCCATCACCTCCCTGCCGATCGTAGAAACACAAGCTGGGGACATTTCCGCTTATATTCCGACGAACGTCATCTCCATCACGGATGGTCAGATCTTCTTGGAAAGCGATCTGTTCTTCTCGGGAATCCGTCCAGCTCTATCCGCTGGGCTGTCCGTTTCCCGTGTTGGTGGATCCGCTCAAATCAAAGCCATGAAAAAAGTATCCGGAACGCTGCGTATTGATTTGGCCAGCTATCGCGAACTGGAAGCATTCACACAATTCGGCTCGGATCTGGACGTTTCCACTCAGAAACGCCTGAGCCGCGGCCGCAGAACCGTGGAAATACTGAAGCAGGACTTGCACAAGACTTTGGATGTCGAAAAACAAGTTCTCATTCTCTATGCACTGACGCATGGATTTATCGATTCCATTCCGGTTCAGGACATCGAACGGTACGAGTCTGAACTGTTCAAATTCGTCAAAATGTCCTATCCGAATCTGTTCTCCATCATTACGGAGACAAAAGATTTACCGCCTACGGAAGACCTGGATGAAGCGCTGAAAGCTTTTGCGAGCATCTTTATTCCGCACGTCGAGTAGATTGGTCAGCATGAACAGATAATATTGAGGTGATAATATGGCAGAGTCTTTAATAGACATCCGGAAACGCATTGCTTCCACAAAGAAGACAAGTCAAATAACAAGCGCCATGCAAATGGTATCTGCCTCCAAACTGATCCGCGCCGAACAAAAGGTGCGGGGATATCAGCTTTATGCAGCAAAAATACGCGAAATTGTAACCCACATAGCCAGCACGCAATTATCTTTGCTTGAGGAACACGGCCATGTGTCGGCGAGCGACCAAGTTCTGTTCGATTTTCACGACATGTTGATCGAGCGTCCGATCCGCAAAACAGGTTATCTGATCATTTCTTCCGATAAAGGTTTGGCGGGCGGTTACAACAGTTCGATCCTAAAAGCGACAAAAGATATGCTTGCGGTCGATCACGCTTCAAACGATGAGTTTGTTGTCCTGTCGGTCGGCGGAGCAGTGGCTGACGATTTACGAAGGAGCGGCATCGATGTCGCATTTGAAATCAGAGATTTGAACGACCAGCCCAGCTTTACAGAGGTCAGCGATATCGTAGTGAAGGCAATCCAACTTTATCGCGAAGGTGCTTTTGATGAGTTGTATGTGTGTTACAAACATCATGTCAATGCTTTGATTTCAGAGTATCGGGCTGAAAAAATGCTACCGTTGACGGACTTGGATTCCCATGAAGCGGTCGGCTACGAAATCGATTATCTTTTTGAACCGAATAAAGAAGAAATTTTGGAAATTTTACTTCCGCAATATGCGGAAAGCTTGATTTACGGCGCTATTATCGATGCCAAATCATCCGAGCATGCTTCCCGCATGACGGCCATGAAGAGCGCCACCGATAATGCGACGAAGATGATCAATGATATGACGATTCAGTACAACCGTGTGAGACAGACTGCAATCACGCAGGAAATCACCGAAATCGTCGGTGGAGCTTCTGCTCTGGAAGATTAGAAAATGGGAGGAAAAGGCATGAAAAAAGGTCATATTGTACAAGTAATTGGGCCGGTAGTCGACGTTGGCTTCCCATTGGATGAAGGTGTACCGGACATCCGCAATGCGCTGATTGTTCATAAGGCACCCGCAGTTGGGAGTAACGAAGAAGGGGAAACCATCGTTTTGGAGGTTTCGCTCGAACTGGGGAATGGTGTGGTTCGCGCGATCGCTATGGAATCGACAGATGGCCTGCAAAGAGGATTGACCGTTGTCGATACCGGTGCGCCCATCAAAGTTCCGGTTGGTTTAGGTACCTTGGGCCGTGTGTTCAATGTGTTGGGGGAGGCGATCGATCTGAAGGGCGCTGTCCCTGATGATTTCCGTCGTGAATCCATCCACAGAAAAGCACCGACTTTTGATCAGTTGAGCAGTAACTTTGAGATCCTGGAAACAGGCATCAAGGTTATCGATTTATTGGCGCCGTATCTGAAAGGCGGGAAAATCGGTCTGTTCGGAGGAGCCGGTGTCGGTAAGACGGTACTGATCCAAGAATTGATCCATAACGTAGCGGAACAGCATGGCGGTATCTCGGTATTTACGGGTGTCGGCGAGCGTACGCGTGAAGGAAATGACCTATACCACGAAATGCAGGAGTCAGGCGTCGGCGAAAAGACCGCCATGGTGTTCGGTCAGATGAATGAGCCACCAGGTGCGCGTATGCGTGTCGCCTTGTCGGGTTTGACGATGGCGGAACATTTCCGTGATGAAGAAAAACAGGATGTGCTGTTGTTCATTGATAACATTTACCGGTTCACTCAAGCTGGTTCTGAAGTTTCCGCGCTGTTGGGCCGGATGCCTTCAGCAGTAGGGTATCAGCCGACATTGGCAACGGAAATGGGCCAATTGCAGGAACGGATCAGTTCCACAAAAGATGGTTCGATCACTTCCATTCAAGCAATCTATGTACCGGCGGATGACTATACCGATCCAGCACCTGCAACAACATTTGCCCATCTGGATGCAACGACCAACTTGGAGCGTAAACTGACGGAACAAGGGATTTATCCCGCTGTTGACCCGTTGGCTTCTTCTTCAAGTGCCCTATCTCCCGAAATCGTCGGGGATGACCATTACGAAGTGGCCACGAAAGTGCAACGCATCCTGCAACGTTATCGTGAGCTGCAGGATATCATCGCGATTCTTGGGATGGATGAACTATCCGATTCCGAAAAAATCACTGTTAACCGCGCAAGAAGAATCCAATTCTTCCTGTCCCAAAACTTCCATGTGGCTGAAGCCTTTACCGGAATTCCGGGCTCGTATGTTCCTGTATCCGAAACCGTACGCGGCTTCAAAGGAATCGTGGAAGGCAAGTACGACGGCGTGCCGGAAGAGGCGTTCCGCAACGTCGGTACTATTGAAGAAGTTCTGAACAAAGCGAAAGAACTAGGCTATAAAGGAGGGGAATGAGATGGCATATCTGCAAGTCAACGTGGTGACGCCGGATGGTATCGCCTTTCAGCATCGCGCTAAAGCGGTGACCGCAAAGACAACGGACGGCGGCATTACGATCATGCCAAACCATACCCCGATCATTGTGCCTTTGGCGATCGCCGACCTGATCGTAACGCGTGTGACCGACGAGTTGGCACAAAACCATATTGCTGTCAATGGCGGAATCATGGAAGTGCGTGATAACGTGGTCAACATTATTGCGAACAGTGCGGAACGCGCTCGGGACATCGATATCGACCGTGCAGAAGTCGCAAAAGAACGTGCCGAAAAACGGATGGCAGAAGCGCGCGATTTCAAAAATGAAAAAGAGTTCCAACGCGCGAAAATTTCGCTGTCGAAAGCCATCAACCGTATCGGTGTTTCGAAAAACAGATCTATCTAAAAAGAGGCCCTCGTTGGCCTCTTTTTTTTACCATCATTTCCTGACAATTAATTAGTGGATGAGATAATATGCACAAATCATCTGCGGAAATAGCCTGCAATTTCATTTTGATGTATTGTAACATATTATTATACCCGATTGAGAAAACAAATGTAAACGATTTTCTTATTAAATTCTTAGGGGGTGGACGGATAAAAACGATCTTCTTGGTTTTTTTTTCAAAATATTTATGTTAGTATAGTTTGAGAATATGGGAGGAGTGCGTCGCTTGGACATAACGATGTTTAACGGTATAATAGTATTGCTATCCCATATGATATTCATTTTCATTTCTTTCTGGTCGATGAAAGCCATCAGATTGGAGAAATGGATCAGGAAGGGGCACATACGCGAAGCACGGGTGCTCTATTTCTTTTTGTCGATAGCTTTAGGCTATACAGTAAGTACATTTCTGCTTGAGTTGGTGACGACTTCACGGAACATCAGTTACTTGCTGTTCTCTTGATCCGCTCACGATTACACAATGAAATATGTCTGATCGGGCAGATCGGAGTTCCGTTTTTTTTATAATTGCATATAACCACACAAATGAGATCACAATTGACTTTTGGAGGGATTTTTAATGGAAAAAATAATTGTTCGTGGCGGTAATCGCCTTGAAGGAACAGTTAAAGTTGAAGGCGCAAAAAACGCAGTTTTGCCGATTTTGGCTGCTACACTCTTGGCAAGCGAAGGGCAATCTGTATTGACGAACGTTCCGATACTGTCTGATGTATTCACAATGAATAATGTACTGAAACATCTGAATGTCGGCGTTGAATTTCAAGAAAACAACAACACCATCTTAGCGGATGCATCCAACGACATTAATTTTGAAGCCCCTTTTGCTTATGTCAGCAAAATGCGTGCATCTATCGTCGTCATGGGTCCGCTATTAGCACGTTTGGGGCACGCACGCATCGCTTTGCCTGGCGGGTGTGCCATCGGAACACGGCCTATCGACCTTCACCTGAAGGGTTTTGAAGCGATGGGAGCCGACATCAAAATCGAAAACGGTTTTGTTGAAGCGAAAGTCGACAGACTGGTTGGGGCACGCATCTACTTGGATTTCCCGAGTGTCGGCGCTACCCAGAACATCATGATGGGCGCTACTTTGGCTGAAGGGACCACCATCATCGAAAACGTCGCACGCGAACCTGAAATCGTCGATTTGGCGAACTTCCTGAACCGCATGGGCGCGAAGGTGGTTGGGGCCGGGACGGAAACAATCCGTATCGAAGGGGTTTCTTCCATGAAAGGAACGGAACATTCAATCATCCCTGACCGTATCGAAGCAGGAACATTCATGATTGCAGCCGCAGTCACGAACGGAAATGTGTTCATAGAAGATGCGATTGCCGATCACAACAAGCCACTGATCTCAAAACTGAAGGAAATGCATGTTGCTTTCCAGGAAGAAGACAATGGGCTGCGCGTTATCGGGCCGCGTACTTTGAAAGCGACTGACGTCAAAACGATGCCGCATCCAGGATTCCCTACCGATATGCAATCACAAATGACGATTGCGCAATTGGTGTCCCAAGGCACCAGCACAATGACCGAAACAGTATTCGAAAACCGCTTCATGCACTTGGAAGAGATGCGTCGTATGAATGCCGATTTCAAAGTCGAAGGGCAGACTGTTCTGATTCATGGAAATACCGATTTGCAAGGCGCGGAAGTATCCGCATCGGATTTGCGGGCGGCAGCTGCTTTGATCATCGCTGGCCTTGTTTCCAAAGGCTATACGCGCGTCACGAACCTATCGCATTTAGATCGCGGGTATTATGAATTCGATAAAAAACTGCAGGCTTTGGGTGCCGATGTGGAACGTGTGACGGAAGATGAAAAGAATGTCTTCAGCGATGCAGAGGTTGAAGCACTTTTCGCAAAATAAGCCGGACTACTGTCGTCCGCAAGATAGCTATTGCTAAATGATGAATGTTTGAGAGGGGAACAACGTGGCCAGAGATATAGGAATCGATTTAGGTACAGCGAACGTACTGATTCACGTTAAGGGGAAAGGCATCGTATTGAACGAGCCTTCCGTTGTAGCAGTAGATACAAAAACCGGAAAAGTTTTAGCAGTTGGGGAAGAAGCCTATATGATGGTTGGGCGTACGCCGGCAAACATCAGAGTCATCCGTCCGTTGAAAGGTGGCGTGATTGCAGACTTTGACATCACAGAAGCAATGCTGACCCACTTCATCGATCGCTTGAATGTGAAGGGCTTTTTGACCAAGCCAAACATTCTGATCTGTTGTCCGACGAACATCACTACGATTGAACAAAAAGCGATCATTCAAGCCGCGGAAAAAAGCGGCGGCAAAAATGTGTACCTGGAGGAAGAACCGAAAGTTGCGGCTGTCGGAGCCGGACTGGACATTTTTCAGCCGAACGGAAACATGGTCATCGATATGGGTGGCGGAACGAGTGACATCGCAGTCTTGTCATTGGGCGGTATCGTAACGAGCAGCTCGATCAAGACGGCTGGTGATAAACTGGATGCTGACATCATGAACTTTGTAAAAAGAGAACACAAATTATTGATCGGCGAGCGGACAGCTGAAAAAATCAAAATCACGATCGGAACTGCTTTGGAGCCTGAGAAGGAAGAGAAAATGGAAATCCGTGGCCGTGATATGGTTACCGGACTTCCGCGCACCATCTATATCACCTCCAAAGAAGTGTACGAAGCGATGCATGAGACCTTGGTGCTTGTCGTTGAGCAGGCGAAGGAAGTGTTGGAAACGACGCCTCCTGAATTGGCCGCGGACATCATCAATACCGGAATCGTCTTGACAGGCGGGGGGGCTTTGATCAGCGGAATCGAGAAACTCTTCTCGAGCGAGTTGAAAGTTCCTGTTTTCGCTGCTGAAAAACCTTTGGATGCCGTCGCCTTGGGAACTGGTATCCTATTGAACAACATCGACCAAAAGAATCGTCCATCCAGTGGGCTGTTAGGATTATTGGCGCGGTTGATCCAAAAAACGAAAATCAAAAAGGGAAGATAGGTGATTGCTGTGAAATTTGATTTCAAACCTGTACTGTCAACAGTGATGTGGGTTTTGATTTTCATGTTGATGGCCTTCATTCTCTTCGGAGCCGGTCTGATGGTCGGTTATGGCGTCCTTGGTGACGGCGATCCGATGCTTGTCTTCAGTAGGCATACCTGGGAACACATCTTCAATTATATCCGTTAAGGAGACAAGAAAGGTAGACTGAACACACCCGTTCCGTCTGCCTTTCTTTTTGTTCTATAGTGGGAAAGTATAAAATTTTTCGGATTGAAAAGTGCTTCACCGTAGGTGTTTCACGGGTTTCAAAAATGTTTCATGCACCTAAAATGATGGCCAGCTTCACGGGTAAGCCCTTCGGAAAAGGAAAAAGGAACCTCTTGTCTCTGCGAGCCAAGACATACTGTTCGACTAACCTGCTGACGCAGG
>NZ_JBSQPW010000044.1:0-15896 GCF_055118575.1 Trichococcus sp.
TTAAGAGGCCCATATTCTGCATATTTGCGACTGAAAAAGCCATCGGCTTTGTTTTTTCTCTTTCAATTCTACAAAAAAAGCGAACAGCGTAATTGATTCTATTGATTGTAGGCATTGCGACTCTTGTAGGCTTGGTGTTGGGAAGTTTTATTGCGTTCATTAGGGTGGAAAAAATACCGATATTGAATCAAATAGCTGCAGTATTTGTTTCCTTTATTCGAGGGACGCCGATTCTTGTCCAGTTATACATCGTTTATTACGGTGTGCCCAGCCTCTTACAGGCGATCCAAATTGATGTGTCATCATGGGACAAAATTATTTTCATCTACATTACTTACGGATTGAATACCGCAGCGTTTCAATCAGAAACGATTCGAGCCGCAATCTTGAGTGTACCGACCACACAGAAAGAAGCGAGCATCGCTTGTGGGTTGACGAAGTCGCAAATGTACCTGCGTGTCATTCTTCCTCAAGTTGTTGTCGTAGCATTACCTTCATTTGGTACCACTACTGTAGCATTGCTGCAGGATACATCACTGGCATTTACGATCGGGATAGTGGATGTGGTCGGAAAAGCGCGGGCCATCGGAGCCGTGACCTACCACACGTTGGAAGGCTATGTAGGTGCGGCAATTCTGTTCATTACGTTGAGCGTTATTCTTGAAAGAGTCTTTGACGTGTTGGAGAAATGGATGAATTTCACAGAAGCAAAAAAATCGTCGTTCCAATTGCCAAGCGTTCCACTATTTAAAAATAAAAAAGTTGAAATCAAGAAGGTTCAAAAAATCGAGATAAATTGAAGGAGGAATTATTTATGAAAAAGTCGACATTGGGATTGGGAGCAAGTTTATTGATGGCAGGGGTTATCTTGGCTGGATGCAGCAGCGGATCGGCTGATACGGAGAGTGCAGCAGACACCGTCGCGACAGAGATTAAAGTAGGTACAGGGAATGAAGCTTTGCCTTATGCTTATCTGGACGAAAATGGCGAATATGATGGCTATGATGTTGCTGTAGTAAAAGCAATAGATGAAAAGCTGACGGATTACACGTTTGTTTTTGAAGGAGCGGACTTCCCGACAACCCTGTCGAATCTGGAGAGCGGTAAGGTTGAGATGGCGGCCTTTGAATATGAAATAAACGCAGAGCGCCAAGAAAAATTTGTATATGGCGATGTCGGTTACGTGGTATGGGATACGTACATTGTCTCTGATCCGGATGCAGGAGCGGTTTATGAGTCCTTCGACGATCTTGCCGGGAAAAAAGTATATGCCACAACAGCGACGAACCAGGCAGCAATGGCTGAAACGTATTTAGAAGAAAATCCCGGTTCTTTCGAATTGATTTATGGCGAATACAACAACGAACAGATCGTTCAAGCGATTACTTCAGGAGCAGTGGATGCGAGTTTAGCGCCAAAATATCAAGTGGATAACTGGAACCGTTCCTTCGATGAAAACTTAGCGATCGGTAGCGAACCCGTTCATAATTCGAATGCCTACTTGCTCTTCAATAAAGAAGCCGATCAAGCCTTCATCGATGCCGTGAATACAGCCTTGGAGGAACTGAAAGCGGATGGAACCATTAAAGAGCTTTCTGAAGAATATTTAGATGGTGATTACGTGCCAGAATAAGAAAGGATGAGGGCCATGAGTTTCAAATTTGAGGTGATGATCCAATCATTGAAAGTAGCAAGCCAATACATTGGTACAACATTATTCATGGCCATCACAGCGATAGTCATCGGCGTTATTTTAGGATTAGGCATAGCGCTGATCCGGCTTTATCGTATCAAAGGACTGAGCCAATTTTTTCAAGTGGTCGTCACTTTGTTGAAAGGCATTCCGATGGTGTTGATCATTCTCGCTCTGTACTTGATCGCTTCCAAACAGTTTGATGTTTGGTCGGAATCCATGAATTGGTCGCTGCGGTTCCGGGATTTCAATATGGTATGGATCGCCATATCCGCATTGAGCCTGTTGGCCACAATCAACAGCAGCGAAATCTTCCGCGGGGCATTTGCGGCAATCAAAAAAGGCCAGTTCGACGCAGCCAAATCGATGGGCATGACCAACCTGCAGACGATTCGCCGGGTGCTGTTGCCGCAAGCCATCCCCATTTCCTTGCCTATGTTCAGCAATTTATTGATCGGCCTGGTTAAGGCTTCTTCCTTAGCCTCGATGGTCAGCGTCGTCGATGTGTTTGCAGCTGCGAAAATCACAGCCCAGCAAAACTACCGGTTTCTGGAAGCCTATGTGGCGGTTGCGGTCATCTACTGGGGGATCAGCCTGGTGATCGAAAAAGGTGCGCAAATGCTTGAACAGCGCATGACCCGTAAATTGAGGAGGGCGATTTTATGATGGAAGTACGCAATATCCACAAGCGCTTTGGCAAGCAGGAAGTCCTCAAAGGCATCGATATGGATGTCGCCAAAGGGGAAGTTGTCACGCTTCTGGGGCCAAGCGGTTCCGGCAAAACAACTTTTCTCCGCTGTCTGAATTTTTTGGAACGGGCCGATAAAGGCAGCATTCTCCTGGGAGAGACCGAAACAATCGTAAACAAAGCCAATCCGAAAGAAATTTTGGCGCACCAACGCCAAACCGCGATGGTATTTCAAAATTATGCATTGTTCCATAACAAGACAGCGCGCGAAAATATTGTGATGCCGCTGTTGTTGACGAAAAAAAGAACTAAGCAAGAAGCGTATGAAGTAGCGGATGCTTTGCTGGAACAAGTGGGCCTGACCGAACGCAAAAATTTTTATCCCAGCCAATTATCCGGCGGGCAGCAGCAGCGGGTCGGGATTGCGCGGGCTCTGGCGTTGAATCCCAAAGTGATCCTGTTCGATGAACCGACTTCAGCATTGGATCCGGAACTGGTGGGACAAACGTTGACGCTCCTGCGGGATATCGCTGAAACGGGCGCCACGATGGTGTTGGTGACGCATGAGATGAAATTCGCATATGAAGTGTCGGACAAAATCGTTTTTATGGAAAATGGTCAAATTGTTGAACAAGGGTCACCTAAAGAAGTGTTTGAACAAACAAAAGAAGAGCGGACCAAAGCCTTTTTGGCCCGTTTCACAACTCAAATGGCTAGATAGGGGAGGAAATCAGATGGCATATCGTTTCGCAAATCGCATGAAAGAATTGAAATCATCTCCTTTAAGGGAGAATGCAAACAAAAATATGGAAGCCAAAGATGTGATTTCATTTGCTTACGGTTTTCCGCCGGTTGAAGCTTTTCCAATGGAGACACTCCAAAAAATTTCGCAAAAATTATACACAGAAGTCGATCCGGAAACGTTTTTGCAATATGGTGCCTCTGAAGGCTATCCTTTGCTGCGCAAGCTGGTCAAAGAAAGGCTGGCGGCAACCGCCAATCTTCAGAATAAGGAAGAGGTGCTGATCACATCGGGTTCCACCCAAGCGATGGATATCGCCGTGAAAGTCCTTTGTGATGAGGGAGACGTCGTGCTCTGCGAAGAACAAACCTTTTCAGGCGCGGTGAATGCAATCAAAGGCTATGGAGCCATTCCCTTACCGATTCCGATGAATGTCGCAGAAGAATCCGTCGATGTGGAAGCACTGGAGGAACTGTTGCGTTTCGAGCAACGCATCAAGTTCATTTACCTCATTCCCACCTTCCAAAATCCATTGGGCACATCGATCCCTCTGGAAAAACGCCAAGCCATCTACAGTCTGGCTCAAAAATATGATGTGCTGATTTTCGAAGATGATCCTTATGGCGATCTCCTGTACTACGGCGAACCGATCATGAAGCTGAAGGAGATGGATACGGACGGCCGCGTCATGTATGCGGGTTCGTTCTCCAAAATTTTGGCACCCAGCGCAAGATTGGGCTTCATTATGGCGCCGGACGAAATCATGGAAAAACTGGCTTTGGCCAAGCAGGTTTCTGATTCCCACACCAATTTCTATTGGCAAGTGATGCTGGCGGAATTCATGCAGAATCATGACTTTGAAGAACATGTCTCGGCGTTGAAGCTGTATTACAAGGGGAAATTTGAAACGATGATTGCGGGTCTTGAGGCCTTGCCTGAAGACAAAATTCAGTTCATCAAACCGACCGGCGGCTATTTTATCTGCTGCAAGATGGCCGATGATCTGGATCCGGAAATATTCTATACGGTACTGGATGAAGCCAAGGTCGCCGTTATCCCAGGAAATATAATGAGTGTGGCGCAAGAAGGCTATGAACGTTATTTCCGTTTGAACTTCACCAAACCGACACTTTCGGAAATCGTTGACGGGGTAAAAATAATCGGTGAAGCCTTGAAACAAGCGACACCTGCATCATCCAAACAAGTCATTTAAGGAGGATTATTATGAGATTGATTTATTATGGGGTCAGTGCTGACGAAGAAAAATTCATCAAGCGGTGGAGCTTCAGCAACAAGATACCCGTGACCATCATTAACGAAGGCATATCCAGCGAAAATGTCCATTTCGCTGGCCCACATGATGGCGTCTGCCTGTATCCGAGTCCGGAAATGCGCCAAAGCGAGCTGCTTTACCGCAAATTGCGGGAACAAGGAATCCACCAATTGTCGGTCAAATCAACCGGGGTGGACGGGATCAATTTCGAATGGGCCGAAAAATACGGCTTGACCGTGACGAATGTTCCTTCCTACAGTCCCACTTCGGTCGGCCATTTTGCGATCATGTCGATTTTGATGGTCCTGCGGAATATTCCGACCGTCCTGCAAACCCAATCGTCCCGCAAAGCAGCGATCGGACGGGAACTGCAGGATGTGACAGTCGGCATACTGGGCACAGGCCGGATCGGTTCTGTCGTTGCCGAAGGGATCCATGCTTTAGGCGGGCGCGTGATCGCCACAAGTTCAAAAGAAAATCCGCGCCTGAAAGGGAAAGTCAGCTATGTTCCTTTTGAAGAACTACTGAAGGAATCGGATGTTCTGTCCATCCACATCCCCTTATCCGAAAAGTCCACACATCTTTTTTCTAAGGAAAATTTTTCAAAAATGAAGCTCGGCAGCTGTCTTGTGAATACAGCGCGCGGAAAAATTGTTGATACCGAAGCGCTGATCGAAGCGTTAGCAACCGGGAAATTGGCTGGTGCAGCATTGGATGCGTTGGAGGATGAGGAAAAATATTTCTCCGTCGGTTGGGAAAAGAACCCGTATTATTCGCGCTTGACGGCTCTACCTAATGTCATGATCACCCCACATATTGCCTACCATACAGAATTGGCCGTGCAGGAGATTGTGGAGACTTCGTTGACCAATGCGCGGGACATCATAATCGCAGGTAGTTGCCGCAATACGATTTCACTTTGAGAATCCATAAAAGAAGGAGGAGATGACGATGATCCAGGCACAAATCAGTGGACTGAAAAAAAGTTTCGGTAAGAACGAAATATTGAAAAATGTAGGGTTGACCATCCATAAAGGCGAAGTTGTCTGCATTATCGGTCCAAGCGGCTCCGGCAAAACCACCTTCTTGCGTTGCTTGAATCTCTTGGAACAACCGGATGCGGGCATGTACGAACTCGGTGACTTGCGCTATGACCTCAGCCGTATCGGAACCCATCAGAGCCGGGAAATTGCCAGAAAAACAGCGATGGTTTTTCAATCCTATGAATTGTTCAGCCATATGACGGTCCTGCAGAATGTGATGGAAGGCTTGGTTACACCTCGGAAAGTCCCCAAAAAGCTGGCGGAAACAATCGCCACTTCCGTCCTGGAAAAAGTCGGCATGGCAGACAAAGCAGGGATGTATCCGATCCAACTTTCAGGAGGGCAGCAGCAACGGGTCGGCATTGCCCGAGCGATGGCGTTATCTCCGGAATTGTTGTTATTCGATGAACCCACATCCGCGCTTGATCCGGAACTTGTCGGGGATGTGTTGAATGTGATGAGGCAATTGGCCGACACGGGGCAAACGATGATCATTGTTACCCATGAGATGCAGTTTGCGCAAGAAGTGGCGGATAAAGTCGTTTTCATGGCGGACGGGGTAGTCGTTGAAGCAGGGACACCTGCAGAAGTGTTTGAGGATCCGAAACAAGAGCGGACAAAACAATTTTTGATGCAAGTCCGTTTCAATACAGCAGTCTGAGAGGGATGACACGTGGAATATACGGAAGTGAAAAGCAAGCTTTGGACAAAGGATTTTCTCCTGGTGAACAGCATCATCTTTTTGGCGATGACGGCAATCACAACCCAAATGGGAACGTTGCCCCTCTATGTAACTGCTCTTGGTGGTTCGAAAGCGGTGGCTGGGAGCATCGTAGGGATTTTAGGCATTGCGGCTTTGTTTTTCCGCTTGCCGATCGGAATCTTATTGGACCGGTATGGTCGCAGACTGCTGCTCACGATCGGTCTGGGAATCCTGTTCCTTGATTTCGCTTTGCTGAATGTACTGCAGACGTTGGTTATGCTGTTTGCATTACGTTTGATCCAAGGAATCGGCAACAGCATCCAAGCGACTAGCGCCGCGACCATGGCGGCAGATTTGATCCCCAAGGAACAGCTATCTGTCGGTTTGGGCTACTTCAGCATCGCCCAAGCCGTCCCTGGCGCAATCGGACCTTTGTTGGGGTTGGCCGTTGTGGAAGCATACGGATTCGAGGCCTTATTCCGGGTGGCGTTTTTATTGACAAGTTTGGCTTTTGTTTTGAGCTTTTTTATAAGTACGGAATCGCCAAGAACGCTTTTTTTCGGAGAAAAAGCAAAGCCGAATGGCGGAATGGCTGAAGCGTTGTCCCTCATAAAGAATCGGGGCGTAATGTTTCCGAGTCTGATCATGTTTCTGATTTGCTTCGCGAATTCCGGAGTCATCGCATTTATCGCGCAGCTTGCGATCGAAAAGAATATAGACGGGGCTGGCTATTATTTTACTGTGATGACAGTCGTCACGGTTCTGATCCGGTTTCTCTTCCCGCAAATGCTGAATCGGATCAATCAAACGTTTTTGATTTGCGGGAGCATTCTGAGTATCAGTGCAGCGTTTGGCCTGCTTGCTTATGCCGATGATCTTGTCCATCTTCTTTTGGCGGCTGTCCTATATGGAATCGGGTTTGCAAGTCTGCTGCCGGTCATGAATACGATTGTTTTGCAAAGCATTTCCGATCAGGAACGCGGACGCGCGATAGCGATTTTCTCGGCTGCTCTGGATGTAGCGTACGGCGGCGGGGCGATACTTTGGGGCGTGATCGCCAGTCTCTTCGGTTTTCACGTCATGTACCTGTTCTGTGGAGCATTCGGCTTGACCGCGCTCTTTGTCTACCTTCTGTTTGCTGGGAGGAAGAAGCAAATGTCATAAAGCCTGACACATCTTGTGAGCCCAACCTTGCAACTCTTATCCTTTCTTACTAAAATTAAGAATATGATGAGAATTGTTAGGATGGAGGGGTCATTATGGATGTATTGGATCGGAAAATTTTGAATATTATGCAAAAAAACAGCCGGATCACTGTCAAACAAATAGCCGAAGAGTGTTTCATTTCGTCACCTTCCGTATCCGTGCGTTTGCAGAATTTGGAAGGTATGGGGTACATCCGGACGTATCAAGCTGTTCTTGACCATCAGAAATTGGGCTTTTTGATCAAAGCCTATGTGAATTGCGCGGTCAACGCAAAGGATAAACAGGATTTTTACCGATACATCGAAGAAATCCCCAATGTCGTAGAATGCGACTGCATCACCGGGGATTACTCGATGCTATTGAAGGTATACTTTACAAACACAATCGAGTTGGATGAATTCATAACGGACCTGCAACGCTTTGGCGATACCAAAACGCATATTGTCTTCTCAACAAATGTCGGTCCCCGCGGCCTGCAGATACAAATAGATGAATAAGCAAAAACGCCGAGAGCCATTTTCGGCGTTTTTGCTTATTTTTTTTTGTGCGGTGGAGAGCCGTATCTCCGGCGAGCGACCTCTTGGCCGGAGAACAATACCGAAAATAACATTCATCTCCGATGAAGCCCGAGTCACCGGAGATGGGTGGGTAAACGGAATCGGATCTCCGGCGAGGGCTGCTTCGCAGGAGAAGAGCCTCCCCCGATTCGGGCGATTATCAGCACCCCCATGTCCTGGACAAGGCTGGCGCAATCATACCAGGCATGTATGCAGCTGGCGAGGTCGCAGGCGGCATCCATGCCGGCAACCGATTGGGCGGCAATGCTTTAGCGGATATCTTCACATTCGGACGCATCGCAGGGAAAAACGCTGCGAAAAAGAGATAATCAAGCTGTTTGTTGAATAGAAGAACGGTAATTAATGAAGAGCGAAGAGAAGGGAACGTCCTTTTCTTCGCTCTTTTCTTATTTAGCATTTGAATAAAAAATTCTCTCTTGACTTGGAGTCAACTCCAAGTTCTATACTTGCTTGAATCACAAAGATTTTACCACTATAGAAACAAGAGAAGAGGACATGAACATGGATGAACAACAAATTATAGAATTGTACCGCGCGGTGAATCAAGCGATGGTGGCCAAAGACATGGACAAGCTGGATCGTATTCTTGCGGACGACATGCATCTGATCCACATGACCGGATATGACCAGAGTAAGAATGAGTGGTTTGCACAAATCAGAAGCGAACAGATGCGCTATTTTTCAGCCAAAGAAGAGAACATCAAGGACATCAGGATTGATGGCGACAAGGCCAGCTTCATCGGGCAAAGCAGAGTGGATGCGCGCATCTATGGCTCACGCCACACATGGAGACTTCAGATCAAAAATTATTTCGAAAAGCGGAACGGGGAGTGGATCATTGTCCGGCAAGAGGCCAGCACGTATTGAAGCTTGCTGCACATAACGTTTCAGTTTGACTTGGAGTGGATTCCATGGTCTACACTAAGGTTATCGAACAGAAGAAAAGGGGTTTTTCACATGAGAATATTGATTTTAGGAGCCGCGGGACAAATCTCAAAAATGTTAACTAACAGATTATTGCAGGAAACCGATGCAGAATTGGTTCTGTATGCCCGAAATGCGAACAGACGAATCGCAAACAGTGACCCAAGCCGAGTCACAGTCGTTGATGGGGACTTCAACGATTCCGCCAAGTTGCTGGAAGCGATGAAGGATGTGGCGATCGTTTATCTGAATGACATGAATTCTCCGGAAGCAACCAAAACGATTGTGGTTGCCGCCAAAAAATCTGGCGTTTCCAAAATAATCGGGGCAACGATACTTGGCATTTATGACGAAGTGATCGGCGAATTCGGAAAATGGAATGCACGCATGGTCGGCCGCACCGGAACAAACCGCCACAAGGATTCGGCGAAAATCATCGAGGAATCGGGAATTGATTTCACTTTGTTGCGCTTGACGTGGCTTTATAATCAGGAAGGCAACGAAAAGTATATGTTCAGCCAAAAAGGCGAACCTTTCATCGGCGCGCAAGTATCACGCCAAGCAGTTGCTCGTCTGATCATGGACATCATCGAAAATCCGACTATTCATTCTAACAAAAGCTTAGGCGTCAGCGAACCCAACACGGATTTTCCGAAACCATCGTTTTATTAACGTTGACAGTCGCGCCCAAAATCGAGGATGGAACTTTCCACAACTCGTGGTATGATAAAGATATAAAGTTAAGCAGGAGGCGATAAGGTGGTAAAGACAAATCCAGTATTGATTGTTTTATTCGGCGCGACAGGTGATTTAGCCCAAAGAAAATTATATCCTTCATTTTTCCGATTGTTCCGAAGTGGTGCATTGGCGGAACGTTTTGCGGTGATCGGGACGGCAAGAAGAGAGTGGAGCGACGCGCATTTTCGCGACGTGGTTTCGGAATCGATTCAATCATTCCAGCCGACAGAAGCGGAAAAAGCTGCTTTCTTAAGCCATTTTTATTATCGTGCGCATGATGTTTCCGATGTAGAGCATTACGTCCACCTCAAAGAACTGGCTGACGAATTGGATACCCGATATGACTTGGAACAGAACCGGATGTACTATCTGGCGATGGCACCACAATTTTTCGGACCGATCGTGACGCATCTGAAAGGGCAGCAGATCGTGACGGACAACGGTTTCAACCGTGTCGTCATCGAAAAGCCATTTGGGATGGATTATGCATCAGCCGAAAAATTGAATGATCAGATTACGCAAGTGTTCCCGGAAGAGGATATCTTCAGGATCGACCACTATTTGGGCAAAGAGATGATCCAAAATATTTTGGCCGTCCGTTTGACGAATCCGTTCCTGGAATCCTCGTGGAATCGTGATTACATCGAAAATGTCCAGATCACTTTTGCCGAGCAATTGGGCGTGGAAGAGCGCGGCGGTTACTATGACCATAGCGGGGCTCTGAAAGATATGGTCCAAAACCATATTCTGCAAGTGTTGTCCTTATTGGCAATGGAACCATTATCTTCGGTATCCGAAGCAAATATCCAGACAGCCAAGATCAAAGCACTGAATGCGGTGCGCGTCTACTCACCGGAAGAAGTGCGCAAAAATTTCGTCAGAGCGCAGTACGCGGCAGGCCGGTTGGGTGATGAAGGATTTGTCGCCTATCAAGAAGAGCCGAATGTCGCAAGCGATTCGAAGACAGAAACCTTTGTAGCCGGAAAATTCATGGTGGATAATCCGCGCTGGAACGGGGTGCCTTTCTATGTCCGAACCGGAAAACGCCTGACCGAAAAAGGAACGCGCGTCAATATAGTTTTCAAGAAAGTCCCCGTGAATCCGTTTGATGCTGACAAAGATGTCCCGGCAAATGATTTGACCATCTATATCCAGCCGACAGAAGGCTTCGCCTTGACCATGAACCGGAAAGAAATCGGCCAGGGATTCAATACGCAGCCGATCAAATTGGAGTATCGCCATGACAGCGAAATGATGGAGAATACCCCGGAAGCCTATGAACGTCTGACCTATGATGTGATTTTGGGTGATGCGACCAACTTTGCGCGTTGGGAAGAAGTCGCGCAATCCTGGAGAATCGTCGACGCAATCCGAGAAACGTGGGACAGCGAAGATAGCGAGATTCCGAAGTATGCGGCAAGGACAATGGGACCAAAAGAAGCATTTGATCTGTTGGAAAAAGAAAACCACCAGTGGGCCTGGAGACCGGATGAGTGGTACCGTGAGCGCGGATTGCTGAAGGGATAGCTTTCTGCAATATGTCACGTGCCGGATGTGCCCTGCTCCGGCGAAGCGTTGCTCGACCGGAGGAGAGCGCAGATACCGGTAATGTTCTCCGGTGTGGACCGGCTGACCGGAGAACAGTGAACGAACGCGGCCGCTTCTCCAGTCAGAATCACCTTCACCGGAGAACAGCAAAATATAAATAATAGAGGAGTGCTCACCGACCAGCTGAGTACTCCTTTTTTGTGATTTTACGGTAATCTGGATGACTGCTTCTATAATGGCTCAGTCTACTTTTCATCCTCGAGCAATTCAAGCTGATTTTCTTTACTAATTCAATAGGAAGTGGTATTTTATATTGAGAACGCTCATTCTAGATAGATCACTTTTCGAAAGGAGAAAAAAATTTGGCCAGAAGCAAAGAATTTAATGAAGTAGAGGCTTTGGATAAAGCGATGGAAGTATTTTGGAAACAAGGATATGAAAAAACATCGATCCAGGATTTGGTGGATCAGATGGGGATCCATCGCAGGAGTTTATACGATACATTCGGAGACAAGCATGCTCTTTTTGTGCAAACTTTGGAACGTTACGAATCGCTGATCGCTTCTCAATTCAGGAAACAAATAACAGAAGACATGACCACTGTTGAGTCCATCAGAAAAATATTTGAACTGGCCATCTACTCCGATAGTACCTATCCGAAGGGATGCCTGCTTGTCAATACGGCAGTAGAATTATCCTTGCTTGATGACGAAGTGTCTCAAAGAATAAAAGCTGCTTTTGAGCAGACTGAAAAATTTATAGCGGACCTATTACGTAAAGGACAAGCAAAAGGGGAAGTTGCCCGTTCATTTGATATTGGTCAACTTTCACGATATATCCATAACGCACTTATTGGTGTCAGAGTGTCAGTCAAAATGACAGCCAATCAACAAGAGTTGGATGCGACGATTGATCTGACGCTATCCATACTGAATAATGATCCAGCAAAGCAATCTTAAAAAAATTAAAGGGGAAACCAACCATGAAATACACGGTAATAACAGGCGCCAGCTCAGGGATTGGTTACGAAACTGCGTTGGCATTTGCAAAACGCGGAAAGAACCTGATTGTTATCGCAAGAAGAGAGTCCAAATTTGTCGACATTATTCGCGAAAGACTATGCTGATGCAGATGGCGCTCAATTGATTAATGTCTCATCCGCTTTGGGATATGTAATTTCCCTAGGAAGTGTTGTTTATTCCGCGAAAATTTTTAAATCCCTGATTACTTAATTTTTTTTTCGCATATTTGAGAACGTTCATTCAAGAATAAAGGAGATAGCGACATGAAAGCAGTTCAAATCAAAAAATACTCGAAAAAAATTGAAACGCAAGTTGTAGAAATTCCTATTCCGGAGATTGGTGATCACGAGGTTTTAGTGAAAGTAAAGGTAGCAGCCGTCAATCATTTGGAAATACTGAACATCACGGGAAGCGTCAAACTTATTCAAGATTACGAGATGCCTCTAACGATCGGCAATGAGCTGACAGGCGTCATTTCTGAGGTTGGGAAATCTGTTTCAGGATTCAAGAAAGGCGATGCGATATATACAAGACTTCCGTTGGACAATATAGGCGCTTTTGCTGAATATGTCGCCGTTGACGCTAAAGCAATTTGGCATTTACCCAAGAATCTCGACTTTGTTACAGGGGCAGCCGCTCCTTTAACTGGCCTGACAGCGTACCAAGGCTTGCATGAGGAACTAAATGCCAAAGCCGGGCAAACGGTATTCATCCCAGGAGGATCAGGAAGTTTCGGGCAAATGGCTGTTCCGATAGCTAAAGCCATGGGACTGAAGGTGATTGTGTCGGGGAATCCCACTGCTCGGGAACAGATACTCGCTACCGGCGCGACTCAATACATTGATTACACGAAAGAAAATTATTGGGAAATTTTAAAGGGAGTGGATTTTGTCATTGATACACTCGGTGCTGCTGAATTTGATCGGGAATTGTCGATCATCAAGCCTGGAGGAAGATTGTTGAGCCTGCGAACTGGGCCAAATAAACAGTTTGCACAAGATCATGGATTTCCAAAGTGGAAACAACTGCTATTCGCTCTGGCAGGGGCGAAATTTGATAAAAAAGCTAAAAAACAGGGTGTCGAGTATCGTTTCATATTTGTTCGTTCCGATGGTTCACAACTGAAAGAAATCTCAAAAATTATCGAAGAAAACAATATTATCCCAGCTGTCGATCCGACTGAATTTACTCTAAATCAAGTAAATGAAGCATTGAATCTGGTGGCGAGTGGACATCCAAAAGGGAAAGTTGTCATCAAAGTTTCCGAATGATAAATACAGAAATGAGGACGTACAAGTATGGTGGAAAGCGAGACATATATTCATGCTCCAAATCAAAGCATCAGAGCGGCTAATGGAATAACGTATGCGTATCGGGAAATAGGGGAAAAAGTAGGGGTTCCCATTGTTTTCTTCACGCATTTATCAGCGAATCTTGATAATTGGGATCCTAGAATAATTGACGGCATCGCCAAACAGCATTGGGTGATTACTTTTGATAATAAGGGTGTAGGCTTATCCAGTGGACAGGTGCCGGGTACGATAAAAGAAATGGCCGAAGATGCGCTAGTTTTTATCAAAGCACTGGGGTTTAAGCAGATTGATATCCTTTCCCTTTCGATGGGAGGGATGATCGCTCAAGAACTTTTGGAACTGGAACCATCTCTAGTAAGAAAAGTAATTTTAACCGGAACGGGTCCTCGTGGTGGAAAAGGGATTGAGAATGTAACAAAAATTTCCAACCAGGATTTAGTGCGCGCTATTTTCACATTAACGGATGTAAAAACATATCTATTCTTTACTCGTACATCAAATGGCAAAAGAAAAGCAAAAGAATTCCTTGCAAGAATTAAGGAACGGAAGCATGACCGAGACAAAATGATCAGCTTAAAGGGATACCTTACACAATTAAAAGCAATCCATGGATGGGGGAAATCAACTCCAGCGGATCTGTCAAAAATAACCAATCCGGTTCTTGTTGTTAATGGAGAAACTGACCGGATGGTGCCGACCGAGAACTCCTATGATCTGGTTCAACGCCTCCCCAACAGTAAACTTGTGATTTATGAAGATGCCGGTCATGGCTCAATCTTTCAATACCATGAAGAATTCACAAAAGAAGTGTTAGCATTCCTAAATAGGTAATCCTTTGGCTCTCCTCCGGTGAAGGGCTACTGGCCGGAGGAGGGCTGAGATACCGGAGCTGTTCTCCGGTGAGGACCGGTTAACAGGAGAACAGTGAAATGAACAATATCTCACCTCCGACCAAAAGCCCCTTCACCGGAGATCACCGCTCTAATGTCAGCGAAACATTTTGAACTTTCCAACTTCTGTCCCTTGACTTCACCTTTAGTTTAAGGAGTAAGGTTCAAGTAAGCCTACAACAGGTAGCCGGTGGTATAATAAAAATGGGTAAGCAGTTGTCAGATACCAAAAAACGTTTTTCGATTCTTTATTGATACACCGGGTCAGAATGGAAAGGATGAAGATAATGGCAATCAAAGACAAAGTAGTAATCATCACGGGAGCTTCTTCAGGGATCGGCGAGGCGACAGCCCGACTGTTGGCGAGCCAAGGAGCCAAGTTGGTTTTGGGAGCGCGCAGGGAAGAAAAATTACAGAAATTGGTTGACGAAATCGTTCAAGGTGGCGGGGAAGCTGTTTACCGCGTCACGGATGTCGCTGAAATCGAGGACAACAAAAAACTGGTTGATCTGGCAAAAGAAAAATTCGGAAAAGTGGATGTCATTTTCCTGAACGCTGGCGTGATGCCGAACTCGCCGTTATCGAAGTTAAAAACAAAGGATTGGCATCTGATGGTGGACGTCAACATCAAAGGCGTTCTGAACGGAATCGAAGCGGTCCTTCCGGAATTCACGAAACAGAAATCCGGCCATGTGATCACCACATCATCGGTTGCTGGCCTTAAAGCATATCCAGGCGGAGCCGTTTACGGCGCCACCAAATGGGCAGTCCGCGACCTGATGGAAGTGCTGCGCATGGAATCGGCGATGGAAGGCACCAACATCCGGACAGCAACGATCTACCCGGCCGCAATCAACACGGAATTGCTGGAAACGATCAGCGACGACAAGATGGCCAAAGACATGGGAATCATCTATAAACAATACGGCATCAGCCCGGATCGCGTAGCGAACGTGGTCGCTTTCGCGATCGACCAACCCGAGGACACCAACGTAAACGAATTTACGATTGGACCGACTATCCAACCGTGGTAATCAAAGACAGTCAAGTGAAGCCCTGTGCACCGGATCATTCCGGCGCACAGTTTTTTTGTTGTATTGAATGATTGTGGTGACGCTCCTCCGGTGAAGGCATGTCTGGCAGGAGGAGGGCAGTCGATCACGAATCCGTCCTCCGACGAAAATCTTCCCACCGGAGCAGAGCGACGTCACCGGTATCCTATCTCCGGCCACACCTTTCTAACAGGAGAACAGCATCCTGCAAGTCCCGCCAACTCCGGCCGCCCCCAACCAAACAACAAGAATGAAAGTAAGCAGAAAATATTTCACAAATTAATTGACAACCTACTATCATTCTTCCTGAATTATTCATAGGTTTTCAGAAAACACCTTGAAATGTTGTTCTATCAACGTATTCTTTATTTCACGTTCACACCCAAAAGGTGTGAAAAAAGAACCCCAATCTGTTATGGTTAATGTACTACCAACAACCAAAGAAAGGGGTTCTCTCAATGGCAACTTTACACGAAAATACGC
>NZ_JBSQPW010000045.1:0-24052 GCF_055118575.1 Trichococcus sp.
TTAGATAAATCTGTCCTATTGCGCTCTTCGATGCTCAGTCGGACAGATTTCCTAAATTTCTTTCAGGGCTGAACGAACCCGTTCAGCATTTCTTATATACCGTGATGAGCACATTTCTTGGGTGAAATGTGCTATACTTGAAACACCATATATGAAAAGAGTGATAGTTTTGACGATATTAGCAGCGCTTGATCAAAAATTTCAAGAAAAAGGCATGCCACTGAAAAGCCATCCTATCCAGAATGGTCAGTTTTTGTATCAAGGGAAATTCAATCTTGATAAGGAACACGCTTTGCCGTTCGGTGTAGTCATCGCTAAAGATGAGGCTGAAAGTGATTTTCAGATCAGTTACAGGAAACTGGCTTACCTGAATAATTATGCTGATAAAACAAATCTATTGGAATTTATCAATGAATTGAACCAAACCAAGACGTTTTACTATACACTTTGCCTGGCAGGCGATGGGGAGATTTTCCTTCGACTTTTGGGCCGTTCTACAACTGATGTCAAACCACTATATGATATGCTTGTGATCGGATCGAATATCGCAAAGGTCATGACAGCAGAATTAAAAAGCAAATTTCCGTCGCTCGGAAGCGAATAAGCCATCGTGCTGATTCCAGGCGGAGACCGCAGGAGGAAATATGAAACAAAAATTAATCGCTTTGGATTTGGATGGAACCACACTCAACAATCAGTCGTTGTTGAGCGATCGGACCAAAAATGTACTGGCAAAGTTGCAAAAAGAGAATCATCTGGTAATGATCGCAACCGGCCGTCCATACAGAAACAGCAAAGAATTTTATGAGACACTCAGGCTGACTACGCCGTTGGTGAACTTCAACGGTGCGTTATGCCACAAACCGACCGACAGCAACTGGAGCAATTACTACCATAAGACACTCAATAAAGATTTTGCGATGGATCTGATCGAACAACGTGAAGAGTTGGGAATCGATTTTATCTGTGTGGAAGGTAAGGAGACACTTTTCGCATCAACCGCAACGTTGCCATCAAACGAATATTTCCCGAAAAATTTGCTGGCGACACAAATCACTTCGAAAGAGACACTGTCGGAAAACCCTACGTCCATGAATGTGTTTTCGGATGAAAGGAATTTGCAAGCCATCCGTGACCGGATTTTGGCGCGTTACGGGAATTCCATCGAAATCCGGACGTGGGGCGGCACGATGCCCTGCCTTGAGATCGTATCCGCAGGCGTCCAAAAAGCGCTTGGCGTGGAAGTGGTCGCGAATAACTACGGAATCAAGCGGGAAGATATCCTTGCTTTCGGTGACGAGGATAACGATATGGAAATGATCCGCTTTGCCGGACACGGTGTCGTCATGCAGAACGGCATCGCGGCCTTAAAGAATATTGCAGACGATGTGACGACACATTCGAATCATGAGGATGGCCTGGCGATCTATCTGGAAAAATATTTTTGCCTATAGTAGCCGATCTGAGCTAAAAAGAGGGATAAACGTGATTTCAATTGAAAGAAAAATCATAAACAACATACCGATTCTGGAAATCGTCGAAGAAGATAAGAAAAATGAGCGCACACCACTCGCTTTATTTTATCATGGCATCACGAACCAAAAGGAGCGCGGTCTGGAGCCAGGCTATGCATTAGCCAACAACGGCATGCGGGTTGTCATACCGGATGCGTATCGGCATGGAGAACGCAAACATGAAGCCTACGCAGGCGAGCCGGCAGCAGAGTTCTGGAAGGTGGTCCTGCAGAACATAAAGGAACTTCCAGATCTTGTGGAAGCCTATATCGAAGCGGGATTAGCAATAAGAGAACATGTTTCGGTCACTGGCCTTTCGATGGGAGGCATCACGACCTGCATCGCCTTGACGCAATATCCCTGGATCCATTCGGCAGCCTGCCTGATGGGCAGTCCGGATCCGATTGGGTTGTCCCATTGGGCATTAAAGTCCCGGTGGGTGGAGGGCTTGCCGCCGATTGATGATGAAAAAGTGGAAGCCTTGATGGCGCCTTTCGAAAGCCTGAGCCTCAAAGACCATCCGGAGTCGCTGATGGACACGCCGTTCTACATCTGGCACGGGACCGCCGACGAAAGCGTTCCATATGAACAGATGGCTCGCTTCGTCAGCTCCATCAGCGGGGAAGCCTATGCGGACAATATCTGTTTCCGGTCTACGGAAGGTGCAGGACATCGGGTACCTTACACTATTTTTGAGGAAATGGCAGCCTTTCTGGGGAAGGTACATTAGCATTGAATTTCTATGCACAAACTGTTATCATCTAATTAATCCAGAAAGATAGAGGTGCTTGCAATGACTGAAGAGACAAATCCCCAATATTCGCAAGAAGAATTGGAAAGCATAAAAGAACGCGTCTTAGCGGCGCTTGAGCAAGTGATAGATCCGGAATTGGGAATAGATATCGTCAACTTAGGTTTGATTTATGAAGTGGAATTGGAACAGGATGGATTCTGCCTGATCAAAATGACGCTCACTACGATGGGCTGCCCATTGGCGGATGTCATCACTGATGAAATTCATCGTGCTTTGAAAGATGTGCCTGAAGTGACCGAAACGCAAGTGAAATTGGTGTGGTATCCTGCCTGGACGACGGACAGAATGTCCCGCTATGCACGCATCGCGTTGGGAATCCGATGACGAGAAGAGCAGTAAAGGAAATCGCCTTTGCTGCTCTTTTTTTTCGGGTTATCATTTGACCAATTTTGACCATAGTCGTATACTTGTCTTATAAGGTATGACAACAGTGGATTTTTGAGGAGGTTCTAGTATGGAAATGGAAAAAATGACGACGGTCCTACAGCAGGCAATCGCAGAAGCGCAACGTATCGCTATGGTGCGCAAGCACCAGACCATCGATGTCGCCCATCTGTGGAAAATATTTCTGCAGCCGGATAGTTTTGCGCGTAATTTTTATAGCGATTCAGGGGTTGCGATCGATGCGTTTGAATCGGCCGTTGACGAGGAACTGGATAAAGCAGTGGTCATTGAAGGCTCTTCCGTCCAGTATGGTCAAACGTTCAGTCAGAATCTATACAACCTTTTTGTGGAAGCGGATCGCATGAGGTCAGAGTTAAAGGATGATTTCATTTCAACGGATACGGCGCTTTTGAGCTTGATGAAACTGAAGAACCATCCTTTGACGAAGTTCCTGGAAAAACAAGGTCTGACGGAAAAAACGCTTGCCGAAAGGATCAAGGAAATGAGAGGGGGAGAACGCGTGACTTCGCAAAATCAAGAAGATCAGTACGAAGCTTTGGAAAAGTATGGCATAGATCTCGTGCAAGCGGTAAGGAGCGGAAAACAAGATCCGGTCATCGGCCGGGACGAAGAAATCAGGGATGTTATCCGCATTTTGTCGCGCAAAACCAAAAATAATCCGATCCTGATAGGAGAACCGGGTGTCGGCAAGACCGCTATCGTGGAAGGGTTAGCCCAGCGGATCGTGAAAAAAGACGTGCCAGATAACCTGAAGGACAAAACGATCTTTTCTTTGGACATGGGCTCGTTGATTGCGGGAGCCAAGTACCGCGGAGAATTTGAGGAACGACTGAAAGCCGTTTTGAAGGAAGTAAAGAAGAGCGACGGCCGCATCATCCTTTTCATTGATGAGATTCATACAATCGTTGGGGCAGGGAAGACTGAAGGAAGCATGGACGCCGGTAATCTGCTGAAACCTATGTTGGCGAGAGGCGAATTGCACTGCATCGGAGCGACCACTTTGGATGAATATCGCCAAAATCTGGAGAAGGATAAAGCGCTGGAACGGAGATTCCAGAAGGTGTTGGTGAAAGAACCGACAGTCGCCGACACGATCAGCATCTTGAGGGGATTGAAGGAACGCTATGAAATCCATCATAGTGTCAATATTCATGACAATGCGCTCGTTGCGGCAGCCACCTTGTCAGATCGCTACATCACCGACAGGTACTTGCCGGATAAGGCAATCGACCTTGTCGATGAGGCATGCGCGAACATAAAAGTGGAAATGAATTCGATGCCCACCGAATTGGATCAGGTGAGCCGCAAACTGATGCAACTCGAAATTGAGGAGGCAGCCCTGAAGAAGGAATCCGACGAATTGAGCAAGAAAAGATTGACAGCTCTGCAAGTCGAGTTGGCTGATCTGCGTGAAGAATCAAACGAGTTGCGCATGAAATGGGGCAACGAAAAGGAAGAAGTCGAAAAGCTGCGGGCAAAACGCGAGGATTTGGAGGAAGCGCGCAGACAATTGGAGGATGCGGAGGCTAATTACGACCTGGAACGGGCGGCGGTTTTGCGTCATGGCAGCATCCCGCAGATGGAAAAGGATTTGGCTGCTCTCGAGCAGGAGAATGCTGCCCGGAGAGACAAAGCAGGCAATCTTGTCCAGGAATCGGTCACTGAAAACGAAATCGCAACAGTGGTGGGGAGAATGACCGGTATTCCGGTTACGAAGTTGGTTGAGGGTGAGAGGGACAAACTCCTGAAGTTGGAGGAAACGTTGCATAAGCGGGTCATCGGCCAAGAAGAAGCGGTGGAGAGCGTCACGCATGCCGTTCTGCGTTCGCGCGCTGGCCTGCAATCGCCCAATCGGCCTATCGGGTCCTTCCTGTTTCTAGGTCCTACTGGGGTCGGGAAAACGGAATTGGCTAAAGCGTTAGCGGAAAATTTGTTTGACTCCGATGAGCATATGGTCCGGCTCGATATGAGCGAATACATGGAAAAATTTTCGGTTTCCCGCCTCATCGGGGCACCACCGGGATATGTGGGCTACGAAGAAGGCGGCCAATTGACGGAAGCGGTCCGCCGAAGTCCATATACGATCATTCTCTTGGATGAAATCGAGAAGGCGCACCCGGATGTCTTCAATATTTTGTTGCAAGTGTTGGATGATGGACGCTTGACCGATTCGAAGGGACGCGTGATCGATTTCAAGAATACCGTCCTGATCATGACAAGCAACATCGGATCACAACTCCTGCTGGAAGGCGTCCAACCCGATGGCACCATCCCGGAGAATGTGTCTGATGCGGTCATGAAGGTATTGAAAGGGTCGTTTAAGCCTGAATTTTTGAACAGAATCGATGACACTATCCTCTTTACGCCATTAAGCAAAGAAGATATCAAAAAAATCATCGTAAAAATGGTCAACGAGCTATCCAGCCGACTGGTGGACAAACAGATCCAACTTTCCGTTTCTGATGAGGTCGCAGCCTGGATAGCGGATAATGCTTACGATCCGATTTACGGAGCGCGGCCGCTCAGAAGATTCATTTCAGCTGAAATCGAGAATCCCTTGGCGCGCGCAATCATAAAGGGTGATATCCATGAAAATCAGGCGGTGACGGTGGCTTTGGTGGGGGATCATGTCGGTTTTCGGACTGTCGATCTTGAAGAATTTCAACAATAATTTGACAAGTCAGTATACAGAGGGAAGTCCTGAAAGGGATTTCCTTTTGTTATTTCTGTATGTGCGGTAAAATGATAGTATAAATTTTCTTATTCTTTATGCGTATGACCGTTTGTTGTTTTTATCGGGACAAAGCAGAAGGAGGCGTTCATTTTGCTGTTTTTGGTCATAGGATTTCTGTGTCTGGTTTTTATGCTGTTCACTTCGAGGTATTATGTCTTCGGAGGTGCGGCCATCTTGAGTTTTTTGCTGTATTTCTTGTATTTCGGGAGCGGGAACTGGTTGACTTTGCTGCTGTTCCTGTTCGGGATTATGTTGTTGGTGGTTGAATTGTTCATACCCGATTTTGGGCTGGTGGGGATCGCGGGCTTCCTGATGGTGGCTGCCGGCTTATTTTTGAACAATGAACGTATTTTGGAAAGCGTGCTGGATGTCAGCTTGGCGATCATCATTTCAGGGATAGCGACCTCGGTGCTGTTGAAAAAAGGCTATAAATTCTTGCCGGACCGCAGCAAATTGATTTTGGATACTTCCCTGAATCGCGAGCGCGGCTATTCGTCCAGCCAAGACTATTCCGCATTTTTGGGAATGATCGGCACTGCCACGACAACGCTAAGGCCAGCCGGGAAAGTCACTATCGACGGTGTGGTGCTTGATGTAGTCAGTGACGGGAAAATCATATCAGAAGGGAAACAGATCCGGGTTATCCAGGTTGAAGGGGTCAAAATTACAGTTAAGGAGTTGGATGGAGAATGACAGAAGGATTGATAGGACTCATCTTTATTGCATTGTTTGTCGTGCTGGTTTTATCTTTGTTTTTCCGCTTTGTTCCGGTTGGTCTGTGGATCACAGCCTACTTTTCGGGAGTGAAAGTCAAAATTTCTAATCTTGTTGGTATGCGGTTGCGACGGGTTGTCCCTTCCATGATTGTGCAGCCGATGATAAAAGCCACCAAAGCGGGGCTGATAATTGATATAAATGAATTGGAGGCGCATCATCTTGCAGGCGGAGATGTGAATATGGTTATCGATGCGCTGATTGCAGCGCAACGCGCCAACATCGATCTGGGTTTTGAAAAAGCCGCAGCCATCGATTTGGCCGGTCGTAACGT
Source organism: Trichococcus sp. (assembly GCF_055118575.1). NCBI lineage: Bacteria > Bacillati > Bacillota > Bacilli > Lactobacillales > Carnobacteriaceae > Trichococcus > Trichococcus sp. Next base: position 6,516 of record NZ_JBSQPW010000045.1, read on the forward strand.
GTTGGAAGCCGTCAAGATGAGCGTTAACCCAAAAGTCATCGAAACACCGATCATCGCGGGTGTCGCCATGAACGGGATTGAAGTAAAGGCCAAAGCAAAAGTAACGGTACGTGCTAATATTGAACGTTTGGTCGGCGGCGCAGGCGAAGAAACGATCATCGCTCGTGTCGGAGAGGGGATCGTCACAACTGTCGGCTCTGCTGTTATGCACACTTCCGTTCTGGAAAATCCGGACTCCATCTCCCAAACAATCCTGAAAAAGGGGCTGGATTCGGGTACTGCCTTTGAGATACTGTCCATCGATATCGCTGATGTTGATGTCGGCCGTAACGTAGGTGCAAAGCTGCAAGCGGAACAAGCAGAGGCTGATAAGCGGGTTGCACAAGCGAAAGCGGAGGAACGGCGGGCTTTTGCGGTGGCTGAAGAACAAGAAATGATTGCTGAGGTGCAAAGGATGCGGGCGAAAGTGGTTGAGTCCGAAGCGCAGGTTCCATTGGCGATGGCAGAAGCACTGCGCAATGGCAATATTGGGGTGATGGATTATTACAAAATGAAAAATATCATAGCGGATACCGAAATGAGGAGCAGCATCTCGGAGTTTCCGGAAGATAGAAGCGATCCGGAATGATTAGCCTAGACTTGCTTTTTCCGCTCCTATTTCTTGTAATCTTTCTTTCGGTACTCATTTCGATAGTCAAAAGAATAAATCGACTATCGGAAAATGTCAGGCTTCGGGCGGGTACATCCCAAGCAACAGCCCTGCAACAGATGGTTCGTCAGTCGTTGGGTGGCACCGGAAGTGAAAATGCGAATCGACTGATCAAAAAACTGTCAGCAATGAAACCTGAACAAGTCTATGGCTTTTTCCAGGAGCGTGTGCCCGAAAAATACCTGAGGGAAATCAGCCGGATCTTGACCGACAGGAATTGGCGGAGCGAAATCCTGCGATTCGTCAGTCGCGAAAATCTATGGCCATTGCTGTTGCGAGCGAACCCACCGATAACAGGCACCGGCCAAAATGGCATGGAACTGACGGATGAAACAGACGACGGCCAGTTGGTTCCGGACTTTGAAATGGAGACTGGGGTTGGGTTAGCTGATGACTTCACCGTCTTTTCTGATGATAAAAAAGAATTGAAGACTGCCAAACGAATGGAAAAGTCCACCATCCGGAACAAGAAAAAAATTACCGGTAATCAAAAAGCATTGATGAGAGCTGTCATTGCCAAAGAAATACTGGATAGACCGGACTTTGACAACAAATAGGAAATTGAAGGAGACAGATGGATGCCCAGAGAAATTGGCTTGAATACTTTAGCGTATATGCACAGAAATGCGGACAATAAAGTGGAACAAAAAGAATTGTTGAAGGAAATCAAAGAAATGGGCTTCCCGATCGTGGAAGTCAGAAGAGAGTACATCTTATCGGGAAAAACGGAAATGAAGGAAATAGCGGCTCTTGCTTCCAGTTCAGGCTTGAAGGTGTACTATTCCGTCCCGGCTGAACTGTTTGAGGCAGGTGCGTTGAATGATCAACTGAGCAGCTATTTTGAGGAAGCCTCCCTCTTGAGCGCGGTCCAGTTGAAATTGACGTTAGGGGAATTTCGAGGATTCACAGCCCAGTTGGCGGAAGAATTACGGGCGTTGTTGAAGGCTTATGCCATTCATTTGACGATCGAAAATGACCAAACCTCCGAGAAGGGCAGCCCGGCCGTCCTGATGGCATTTATTGCTGAAGCCCGAAAAGCCTCTTTGGACATCGGACTGACTTTTGACACGGGTAATTTCGTCTATATCGATACCGATCCTTTCGATGCGGCTAAGGAAATGCGCGAAGCCGTGACCTATATCCATATCAAGAACGTTGCCGAAACGGACGAAGGGATTGTTTTATCCGGTCTGGAATCCGGGTTAGTGGATATGCGCCAGCTTTTGTCGTTGTTCCCGGACTCTGTCCCCGCCAGCATCGAATACCCATGCGGCATCGGCGACGAAGTAACAAAAATCATCAGCGCTGATTACAAAAAGATCCGATCTTGGTGACCGGACTATTCCTTTTAACCTTACAAACAAGAAAAGCTGAACGGGTTCGTTCAGCCCTGAAAGAAATTTAGGAAATCTGTCCGACTGAGCATCGAAGAGCGCAATAGGACAGATTTATCTAATTTCCAGCGAACACAAGAAAATAGTGTGCGACTGTGGTATACTGATTGCCGGATATCTATAAGAAAGAAGTGAATACATTGACTGAACCAGCGATTCGTTATCGCCTTATCAAAAAAGAAAAACACACAGGTGCACGCTTGGGAGAAATCATCACCCCCCACGGCACTTTTCAGACACCCATGTTCATGCCGGTAGGCACTTTGGCCACTGTGAAGACGATGTCTCCCGAAGAATTGAAGGCAATGGGCTCCCAGATCATCCTGAGCAACACCTATCACCTTTGGCTCAGACCGGGTTCCGATTTAGTTGAAGAGGCAGGAGGCCTGCATAAATTCATGAATTGGGATAGGGGAATCTTGACCGATTCAGGCGGCTTCCAGGTCTTCTCCTTAAGCGAGAACAGACAAATCACCGAAGCTGGTGTGCATTTCCGGAATCATCTGAACGGTTCTAAAATGTTTCTGTCACCAGAAAAAGCGATCCATATCGAAAATCAATTGGGTGCCGACATCATCATGAGTTTTGATGAATGCCCTCCTTACAGCGAAAGCTATGAGTATATCAAAGCATCTGTGGAGAGAACGACCAGATGGGCAGAGCGTGGCCTTGAAGCCCACAAGAAGCCCAATCAACAAGGCTTGTTCGGGATCATCCAAGGTGCCGGCTACAAGGATCTAAGGCTGCAGAGCGCTAAAGAACTGATTTCCCTGGATTTTCCAGGTTATTCGATAGGCGGACTGTCGGTCGGCGAAACGAAGCAAGAGATGAACGGAGTGCTTGATTATCTGGCGCCGGTCATGCCCGAGAACAAACCAAGGTATCTGATGGGAGTAGGTGCGCCGGATTCCTTGATCGACGGCGTTATCCGCGGAATCGACATGTTTGACTGCGTATTGCCTACCCGTATAGCACGCAACGGCACTTGTATGACAAGCAGCGGCCGTTTAGTCATCAAGAATGCGAAATATGAACGGGATTTCCGTCCATTGGATGAAAAATGCGAATGCTACACCTGTAAAAACTATACACGTGCGTACATTCGTCACTTGTTCAAAGCCGATGAAACATTTGGCTTGCGCTTGACAACGTATCATAATCTTCACTTCTTGATAAATTTGATGAACAATGTGCGCCAAGCCATCATGGATGACAATCTGTTGGAATTCAGAGAGGCATTCGTGGAAGAATACGGCTTCAACGTTGAAAATCCTAAGAAGTTTTAGGTTTTGGGTGGTAGTCTAACTTAAAGTTTGGTAAAGTGGATGATAGATAAAAATAATCCACAGATGGAGGAAAATGTATGGATACAGTAATCATGATTGCCTTTTATGGGGTGTTGTTCGGTGTAATGTATTTCATCCTGATCAGACCACAAAAGAAACAAGCGCAAAAAACCCAAGATATGCTGAGTCAAATCAAACCAGGAGATCAAGTGGTCACCATCGGCGGCTTGCACGGAATTGTCGAAGAGATTAATTCTGCCGATAACACAGTCGTATTGGATTGTGAAGGCATCTTTCTGACTTTCGAAAAACGCGCTATTTCACGTATTTCAAAGGTTGCCACAATCACAACTGACGATGCGATTGTCGAAGATTTCACAGCGACTGAAACAGAGCAAACACATGAAGACAAGAGCGAAGAGTAAAACGATCTGATTCACCGGGAAGGAGGGACGGCGATTGCCGAATATATCTGAGAAACAATATAATCAATTACAGCCTTGGTTCAAATTGAAAGCAACTGAATTCAATCAAATGGGCTACGAAAATATCCAAGTTGACGATATCTATCGTTATTTCAAGGAATTTTCCTGGAAGCATACCGTCCCTCCGCATTATTACCAACAGATCCGTGATATCATGAAGACGACGGTAAACCACTACTTCGACTTCGTAGCTTTGGAAGCGCAGGTCTATAAAGTTTCTTCATTGGATGAAATCAATTTTGATGAATTCCTGTAAAACATTTTACGCAAAAAGTGCAATACTTCAGGGTATTGTGCTTTTTTTCTGTCAGCATCAAGGTGGGACGATCATAGCCCTTTAAATTAGGATAAATAATTTTGTCGCCTAAATTTTCGGATTTGTAAAGTAATTAAAGGAAAACCGATTATTAGTAAGCGGATTTATTCGGTTTGGTAAGCTATATCATGCATAAATTCATTGGAGTGGGACTCTAAATGACCATGTTTATTTTCAGGGCAAAAATTATTTCAAAAAAATTTTATTTGATGCGCATCCCGAACAATGATAATAATTTCACAAGATAAAGGTTGAGAAACTGAATGTTTCTGTAAACTATTTGTGAAAATCGATAGAGGCAAAAAAACCCAGTGAAGACGCTTACATAGACCGTTTCAGAAATACGTGAAAAGAATCACATTTATCCGCTTTACAAACGAAATTGCATGAAATATAATAAGCATGTGAAAAGGATAACATATATTTTAGGAGGATCTCACATGAGTAAAGAAAAAGTAGTTTTAGAGGAGCAAAAACCCATGATGACTGCAAAAGAAGAAATCAGCAACTACACTGCGAAAGCCCAAAAAGCTTTGACTCTGTTTGAAGATTATACCCAAGAACAAGTCGACCACATCGTCCACGAAATGGCATTAGCTGCAATGGAGCAACATATGCCACTTGCAAAAATGGCTGTTGAAGAAACAGGCCGTGGCGTTTATGAAGATAAATGTATCAAAAATATGTATGCCGCTGAAAACATTTGGCATTCAATCAGAAAAAATAAAACAGTCGGAATCATCGAAGATAATAAAGTTGATCAAATCATGAAAGTTGCCGCTCCTGTAGGCGTGGTTGCCGGTATCATCCCAACAACCAATCCAACTTCGACAACGATCTTCAAAGCGATGATCTGTATGAAAACAAGAAACCCAATCATCTTCTCGTTCCACCCAAGCGCAGAAAAATGTTCAGCTGCAACTGCACAAGTTGTTTATGATGCTGCCATCAAAGCAGGCGCACCGGCTGACTGTATCCAATGGGTAGAAGGCGTATCAATGGAAAAAACAGCTGAGTTGATCAACCATCCAGAAGTTGCTGTCGTATTGGCTACTGGTGGAGCTGCAATGGTTAAAGCAGCTTATTCTACAGGTAAACCAGCATTAGGCGTTGGACCTGGTAACGTTCCGGCTTACATCGAAAAATCAGCAAACATCAAACGTGCTGTAAATGACATCATCGTTTCAAAAACATTCGACAACGGTATGATCTGTGCTTCAGAACAAGCCGCAATCGTCGACAGCGAAATCTATGATGAGGTCAAAAAAGAATTCCAACTGCACAATGTATACTTCGCTAAACCTGAAGAAATCCAACAATTGGAAGACGTCGTGATGAATGATGCAAAAACTGGCGTGAGACCGAATGTGGTCGGCATGCACGCTCGTAAAATTGCTGAAATGGCTGGATTGAACGTACCTGCAAACACTAAATTGCTGATTGCGGAATTACCAGGCGTAGGAGCAGAATACCCAATGTCAAGAGAAAAATTATCTCCAGTATTGGCTATGATGAAATCAGACAGCACTGAGCACGGTATCCAATTATGCAAGCAAATGCTTGACTTGGGTGGCTTGGGTCACTCGGCTTCACTGCATACTCGCCGCAATGATTTGATTGAGCGATTCGGAAAAGAAATGAAAGCTTGCCGCGTTCTTATCAACTCTCCATCTTCTCAAGCTGGTATCGGTGACTTGTACAACAATAATATCGCTTCATTAACTTTGGGTTGCGGATCTTACGGTAGAAACTCAGTTTCTCATAACGTTTCTGCATTAGATTTATTGAACGTGAAAACTGTTGCTAAAAGGAGAAATAATATGCAGTGGATTAAATTGCCAGAGAAGGTTTACTTCGAAGAAAATTCAGTTAGATACTTACGTGACATGAAAGATGTCGAAAGAGTCTTCATCGTCTGCGACGACGGCATGGTCAAATTCGGTTATGTGGATGTAGTCATCGAACAATTGAAACAACGCAACAACAAAGTATCTTACGAAATCTTCTCGGATGTTGAACCTAACCCGACAACAAACACTGTAAACCGTGGTACTGAAAAAATGCGCGACTTCCAACCGGATACAATCATCGCAATCGGCGGGGGTTCTCCTATGGATGCTGCCAAAGCAATGTGGTTGTTCTATGAGCACCCAGAAAGCGACTTCTTCGGCGCTAAACAAAAATTCTTGGATATCCGCAAACGTACTTACAAGATCAAGGATATGGAAAAATCGAAACTTGTCTGCATCCCGACTACATCAGGTACTGGTTCGGAAGTAACGCCATTCGCGGTTATCACAGACAGCGAAACACACATCAAATACCCATTGGCTGATTACGCATTGACTCCGGATATCGCTATCGTGGATCCACAATTCGTATACAGTGTTCCTAAATCTGTAACTGCAGATACTGGTATGGACGTATTGACGCATGCCATTGAATCTTTTGTTTCCGTATTGGCAAACGACTACACTAAAGGCTTGAGCTTGCAAGCCATCAAACTGGTATTCGAAAACTTGAGAAATTCTTACAATTACGGCGACCAAGAATCACGCGAAAAAATGCACAATGCTTCCACTATGGCTGGTATGGCCTTTGCGAATGCGTTCCTGGGTATTTCCCACTCGATCGCACACAAAATCGGCGGTCAATGGGATTTGATCCACGGCCGTACGAACGCTATCCTGTTACCGCATATCGTCCGCTACAATGCGATCGATCCGCAAAAACATGCAATGTGGGCTAAATACGAGTACTTCCGTGCAGACGAAGACTACGCTGAAATCGCTCGTTACCTAGGCTTAAAAGGCAACACGACTGCAGAATTGGTAGAAGCTTTGGCTACTGAAATCACTAAATTGGGTCAAGACATCGGTATCAAGATGAACTTCAAAGATCAAGGCATCACTGAAGAAATGCTTGAACGCGATGCAGACCGCTTAGCTGAATTGGCATTCGAAGACCAATGTACAACAGCTAACCCTAAACAACCTTTAATCTCAGAATTGAAAGAAATCATCTACGCAGCCTACAAAGGTTAATAGTAGATAAGGAAAAGCCGGGACGCGTTCCCGGCTTTTTTGCTGCCCAAAAATTATTTCTGATGCACCAACGGACAGACTATTGCAGGTTTTAGTCTTGCATTCAAATCAGTTTGCAGTATAATATAAAATATAGTTTAGGTAAACCTAAAGAAGGAGGGAGCGCATGACGCCGCACAAAGAGGATTATCTGAAAGTAATCATGGAGTTGGGTGGGGACAAACAGCTTGTCAATAATAAGCAGATTGGGCAAGCCCTATCCGTATCAGCCGCTTCTGTAACCGAAATGTCCGTCAAGTTACTAAAGGATGGTCTGATCAGCCACATCCCATACCAAGGTGTGCAGATCACCGAACAGGGCCAATTGATCGCAAATAAGCTGATCCGGAAACACCGGCTTTGGGAAGTGTTTCTCTCGGAAAAATTGGATTTCAATTGGGATGAAGTGCATGAAGAGGCGGAACTGCTGGAACATGTTTCCTCGGACCGTTTGATCGATAGTCTGGATGCTTATTTAGGTTTTCCTAAATATGATCCGCATGGTGGTGTGATACCTGACAAAGACGGCCGGATCGAGCTTTACGAGAGCAAAGCTTTGATAGAGTTGGAAGTCGGCAGCCGCTTCGTCATCAGGGAGGTTGATGACGATCAGGAATTTCTGGCGTATTTGCTCAACAAGGATGTAAAGTTAAGTGTACCCTATCTATTGACCAATGTGGAACCATACGAAGGTCCATACACATTTGAGGCGCAAAATCACCAGTCCTACCAAATCAGCTTCAAAGCAGCAAGCAAAATTTATGTGTAATGAATCAGAATAGAACGAGGAGAACAGTATGCAAATTGGGATCTTAACATTTAAGGAACCCGAAAATGATACAAGCAGGAAAATCATTCATGTGGATATGGATGCTTTCTACGCTTCAATCGAGGAAAGGGACCATCCGGAACATCGCGGCAAGCCGATCGTCATCGCGAATCATCCGAGAGAGACCGGTCGCAAAGGCGTTGTGACAACGGCCAATTACATCGCCAGAAAATTCGGCATCCACTCAGCGATGAGTGCGCAGAAGGCATTTGAACTCTGCCCGGAAGCCATTTTCATCTCTCCGCGAATGAGCCATTACAAGACAGTGTCCCATCAGATCAGGGGGATATTCGCGCGCTACACCGATCTTATTGAACCTTTGTCGCTGGATGAAGCCTATCTGGATGTAACCAAGAATAAGCAGAATCTTTCCAGTGCAACACTGATCGCCAGAAGAATCCAGAGAGAAATCTGGCAGGAAACTGGTTTGACCTGTTCGGCAGGGGTTTCTTACAATAAATTTATCGCAAAAATCGCCTCGGACTTCCGGAAACCGGCAGGTATGACTGTAATCGTACCGATAGATGCAGCAGGCTTTTTACGGGGACTGCCTATCGAGAAGTTTTATGGCGTCGGCAAGAAGACCGTTGAAAAGATGAAGCTGTTGGGCATCCATTCCGGAGAGGATCTGTATCTTTTCGATCAAGGTGATTTGATTTCACAATTCGGCAAGCACGGATATGTCCTTTATCAACGGGTCAGAGGCATCGATAACAGAGCCGTAGAGCCTGAAAGGGAAAGGAAATCAATCGGCAAGGAACATACATTCACCCAGTTCCTGACCGAAGAGGAACAAGTCAGAGTGGAGCTGAAACAAATCGCTCTTGCTGTTCAAGAAGCACTGTACAACAATAAGCTGCACGGTCGGTCGATTGTGTTGAAGATCCGTTATGCCGATTTCGATACCATAACCAGAAGGAAAACCCGTATCGATCATTTTTCCCAAGCGGAGGATATTTTCCATCATGCTTGGGAACTTTGGTTGGATCATGGAACGATAGAACGGCATGTGCGTTTGTTGGGGATTACCATCACCCAACTGGATCCGATCCATTATGAAAACATTCAGTTGCCCTTATGGGATACGACACATTTGTAGCAGAAATCATTCATTCTTACATTATAAAGGGGAGATAAAAATCATGTTAGAGTCGTTCAGTCAACTAAATCCAGTTATGCAAGCATTCATAGCGGGATTGTTCACCTGGGGTTGTACCATCATAGGTGCCTCATTTGTATTTTTCTTCAAATCCGTCAACCGCAAAGTTCTTGACGTCATGAGCGGTTTCGCAGCCGGAGTCATGATAGCTGCATCGTTCTGGTCGTTGTTGGCTCCATCCATTTCACATGCCGAACAGAACGGCTATGGCGCCTGGTCATGGGTGCCAGCTTCGATCGGATTTTTGTTGGGCGGCGTGTTCCTGCGCATGACCGATAAAATAGTACCCCATCTGCACTTGGGCGAACCGATGGAAAACCGTGAAGGTCCGCAGACACAGGCTTCAAGGAACCTGTTGCTGTTCCTTGCCATCACGATCCATAACATTCCGGAAGGGCTAGCGGTCGGGGTCGGATTTGGTGCGGTCGCAGCAGGGATATCCCAGGACAATACGCTGTTGAGCGCAATCGGATTGGCGATCGGTATCGGTATCCAGAACATACCCGAAGGATCAGCTTTGTCCATGCCGATCCGAGCCGACGGAAACAGCAGGATGAGAGCTTTCAATTACGGCCAAATGTCTGCCATTGTTGAACCGATTGCGGCTGTGATCGGTGCAGCCGCAGTAATTTCCATGAGTGCGATTTTGCCGTATGCTCTCGCATTCGCAGCTGGAGCCATGATTTTTGTTGTCGTTGAGGAACTGATCCCTGAATCGCAAACGAACGGCAATAGCGATATCGCCACGATGGGATTGATGGTCGGCTTCACAGTCATGATGATCCTTGACGTCGCTTTAGGATGATGAATAATCCATTAAAGACCTTCTATCCGGAAGGTCTTTTTCATGCAGGTGAAACAAAAAAATCTGGCTTGCTTTTAGGTTGTACTAATAAACTGTTTCATGATACGATAAACACTGAATAATACAGTTTTTTGTCACGGAGAAAGGTGAAGAGCTGCTTGAGGATTTCTTTTCACAGACAATCCTGCGAATGGATTGAAACAGCTGAACGAAAGCATTTATAGAGAAAGTAAGGGAGTACACTATGGCAACGAAACACGAGCAAATCATTCAATACATCGAAACGATGCCGGTCGGGGAAAAACTTTCCGTCCGTACGATAGCAAAAAATTTGAACATGTCTGAAGGGACAGCTTACCGTGCCATCAAGGATGCCGAGAATATCGGACTGGTTTCAACCATTGAACGTGTAGGCACAATCCGGATCGAACGCAAGTCGAAAGAGAATATCGAAACACTGACTTTTGGCCAGATCTGCAAAATTATCGATGGGGATATTTTGGGCGGCAAGAAGGGCCTGGACAAGACCTTGAGCAAATTCATCATCGGCGCTATGCAACGTGAAGCCATGGAGCGGTATATTTCTCCGGGCTCGCTGATGATCGTGGGTAACCGAAACAATATTCAAGAATTCGCCTTGGCGAAGGGGGCCGCGGTCCTGATCACGGGGGGCTTCGATACAGATGAGAGCATCGTCCATTTGGCGGATCAAGTCGAAATGCCGATACTGCGCACAACGTATGATACCTTTACCGTTGCGACAATGATCAATCGCGCCATGACGGATCAACTGATCAAAAAGGAAATTATGCTGGTGGAGGACATTTACACTCCAATTGATGAGACAAAATTCCTCTCCTTGGATGATACCGTTTTCCAATATCGCAGTCTCAATACCGAAAGCACGCACTCCCGTTTCCCGATCGTCAATCATAATATGCGTTTAGTGGGAATCATAACGGCGAAGGACATCCTGGGAAAAGCGGATGGACTTTCATTGGAACGGGTAATGACACGGGATCCGATAGTCGCAAAAACGCATATGAGTGTAGCAAGCGTGGCGCACCGCATGATCTGGGATGGTTTGGAAGTGATGCCTGTTGTGAAAGATAATCTGCAACTGCTTGGTATCATTTCGCGTCAGGATGTCATGAAGGCTATGCAGCTTGCGCAGCGACAGCCGCAGGTCGGCAACACGATTGAGGATCAGGTCGTCGAAAACTTGTCTTTGATCAGCCCTGAAGATGGGAATACTTTGCCTTCCTATAGTTTCAGGATCACTCCACAGATGACGAACAGTCTGGGCACGGTGTCGTTCGGTGTACTGAGCGAAGTGTTGGCGAGCACGACCAAGAAAATTTTGTACACCCTACAGAAACGGAATGCAGTGATCGAACAGATGGATATCTATCATTTGAAGATGATACAGATAGACAGTGTCATCGAGATTCGCTCGAAAATGTTGGAGTTGGGCAGAAGATCATCCAAGTTGGATGTCGAGGTCTATTTAGAAAATTCACTGGTTGGCAAAGCGATTGTTATTTGCCAATTGATGGAAAAATCCTAGGAGGTAAGCGCGTGGGAAATCCGATTTATGCAGATATAGTCAATAAGATTCAAGAATATGGAACCATCATCATCCATAGGCACTTGCGTCCGGATCCGGATGCGTTGGGTTCTCAGAATGGACTAGCAAGCTTGATCAGGCAAGCCTATCCTGAGAAAAAAGTTTTTGTTGTCGGCGAAAACGAAGAAAGCCTTTCCTATCTCGGCAGCATGGACAGCGTTTCCGATGAAGCCTACGAAGGTGCATTGGTGATCGTCACGGATACCGCGAATCAACCGAGAGTCAGCGACAAGCGCTTTGTCAAGGGGGCTTATTTGATCAAAATCGATCACCATCCGAATGAAGACCCGTACGGAGATATTTGCCTCGTAGAGACGCAAGCTAGCAGCAGCAGCGAAATCATTGCGAAAATATCCTTTTCAACCGGAGATAAGCTGCCGATGAACGATGCAGCGGCGCGTCTTTTGTATGCGGGCATCGTCGGTGATACCGGCAGATTCCTCTATCCAGCGGCTACGGCAGTGACAATGGAAATTGCCGCGAAACTGATGCAGTTTGATTTTTCCGCATCGGATATCAGCCAGATGATGAACACAAATTCTTTAAAAACGGCCAATTTATCTGGATTCGTCCTGCAGAGTTTGACGATAAATGATGTCGGTGTTGCTAGCATCATTCTTTCCCAGGAAATTCTCGGGAAATTTGGTGCTGTCGACAGCGATACGGCACCGGTTGTTCCATTGCCGGGTACCGTAGAGGGCGTTTTGTGCTGGGGTATTTTTGTGGAGCAAACGAATGGTACCTATCGCTGCAGATTGCGTTCAAAAGGTCCGATCATCAATGAAGTCGCCAAAAGACATGGAGGGGGCGGTCATCCGCTTGCGAGCGGAGCGAACGCAAAGGATGAATCGGAAATAAATGACATCATTTTGGAGCTGGAAGAGTTGGCGATTGAGTGGCAGAATACCCATTAATGAAGCAGATTTGAACTGGAAAAGGCCGGACAAAAGCGTCGTTTCGCTTTTGTCCGGCCTTCAGTTTTATTCATTTTCCTGTTTTTGCTTGTAGCTTTGGCTCCAATTGAATTCTGTCCAGCTGAATCCGTCCTTCTCGAGCAAAGCATCACTTTCTTTTGGTCCCATCGAATGGCTCTCGTACGCGAAAAGGGTATCCGTACAATCTTCTTGTGCATCCCAAACTCTGCGGATTTGATCAACGAAATGCCAAGATTGAGCGACTTCATCCCAATGGGAGAAGTTTGTCGGATCGCCGTTCAGGCAATCCAATAACAGTCGTTCATAGGCTTCGGGGCTATTTGCCTGCGTTTCCTCATCGTAGATGTGGTGCATGCGAATATTTTTCATCTCAGTTCCTTGGCCGACCCGTTTAGCGTTCAGGCGTAGAGAGAAGCCTTCCAATGGTGAAACATGGATAGTCAGCACATTCGGTTCAGCAATCTCTTCGACGCCTTCCGTTGGGAAGATGTTCATCGATACATGTTTGAATTGGATATGAATATAGGTTTCTTTTGAAGCCATTTGTTTACCGGTCCGAATGTAGAAGGGAACGCCTTTCCAGCGGAAGTTGTCCACTAATATCTTGCCGGCCACAAAGGTTTCTGTTGATGAAGCAGGATCGACATTTGGTTCCTCACGATAGGCCCGCAAAGATTTTGCCGTGTTTCCGGCGTATTGTGCCCGGATAAAATTACGGTTGACTTCTTCAGGGGTATTGAACAAACGCAAGGAACGAAGGGCCTTGATCTTCTCTGAACGGACATCTTCGCCTTGCAATGACAGCGGCGGTTCCATAACCAATAAGGCAACAATCTGGAGGATATGATTTTGGACCATATCGCGCAAAGCGCCATTATTGTCGTAGTATGCACCGCGTTCCTCCACACCGACTGTTTCGGAGAGGGTGATCTGAACATTATCGATGTATTTATTGTTCCATAGCGATTCGAAAATCATATTCGAGAATCGGACGGCAGAGATGTTCTGCACCATTTCTTTGCCTAAATAATGATCGATACGGAAGATTTGGTTTTCATCGAACGATTTGCGCAATTTTGTGTTCAGCGCATCTGCGGATTCAAAATCGCGCCCGAAAGGTTTTTCGATGATCAAACGGTTGAATCCGTTTTCTGTGATCAATTTTTGCTCTTTCAGTTTTTCGGCGATGATGCCGAAAAATTCAGGAGACATCGCCAGATAGAAAATACGGTTTCCTGACAGCGAATACTTGGCATCCAGGGATTCAGACAGGTCCTTCAATTTGACGTAGTGTTCCGAGTCGTTGACGTTGTGGGCGATATAATAGAAATGCTCCGCAAAAGAAACGGCATCTTGCTTATCCTCGGTCAAATCTTTGATGGAATCGAGGACAACTTTGCGGAAATGTTCATCGGTCCAGTCTCGTCTCGCTGTTCCGATAACGGCGAAATTATCTTTGATGAATCCTTTTTTGTATAAGCGAAATAATGATGGATACAGTTTACGGTGAGCCAAATCACCAGTTGCTCCAAAAATAGTGAACAGAGCAGTATTTTGGGTAATCATTACATGCCCCCCTTTTATTATGATTAGATTTTATTCATTATATCATTATACTATTATCATTTACTGTTGGCAATGAAAGAAAGAGTCCGTTTTCACATCAACAGTGTCTTTGAGGGTAAACTTTCGCTACGTATATAAATATATTGAAAATAAATTTGTGGTTTCGATTTTCATATTCTTATTTGAAATTAAGGTTTAAACCTTGCACTTGTGTTATAATGGTAAGGCATAAAATACGCAGAAGAAAAACAAGAGGTGTAAACGTGGAATTTAAAGACTTTCAATTGAAGCCATTTTTGCTGGAAGCAGTCAGCAAATTGAATTTCAAAGAACCGACCGATATCCAAAAACAAATTATCCCAATCATTCGAACCGGTAAGAGCGTGATTGGTCAATCTCAGACAGGAACAGGAAAAAGCCATAGCTTCTTGCTGCCCCTTATCGATGCCATCGATCCATCAAAAAATGAAGTCCAAGTTGTCATCACTTCACCTAGCCGTGAGCTGGCTGAACAACTGTATCAAACGGCCAGTCAACTGATCTCAAACGCGCCCGAGGAAATCCGTATCGTCAGCTACGTAGGCGGCACAGACAAAAAACGCCAAATGGCGAAACTGACCAATAACCAACCGCACATCGTCATCGGGACTCCCGGCAGGATCCTTGACCTGATCAATGAGCAGGCGCTGAAGATCCATACGGCAACCAAGATGGTCATTGACGAGGCGGACATGACGCTGGACCTGGGCTTCCTGCACGATGTCGATCAGATTGCCGGCCGCTTGCCGGAGAAACTGCAGATGCTGGTTTTCTCCGCTACGATTCCGGAAAAACTGAAGGGTTTCTTGAAGAAATATGTTGAAAATCCTGTTGTTGTCCAGTTGAAACCGGAACATATCATTGCACCGGCGATCGACAATCTGTTGCTCTCCACTAAAGGACAAGCAAAAATTGACGTGCTGTACCAAGTGTTGACGATGGGTGAGCCGTATCTGGCATTGATTTTTGCCAATACAAAACAAAATGCCGAAGAAATTGCTGATGGACTGAGACAACGTGGCATTCAGCCAGCAGTACTGCATGGCGATGTGCCTGCCCGTGAGCGCAAACGCATCATGAGGAGAGTCCATAATCTGGAGTACCAATTCATGGTGGCTACCGATTTGGCAGCACGCGGCATCGACATCGAAGGTGTTTCGCACGTCATCAACTATGAATTGCCGAAAGACATGGAATTTTTCGTGCACCGTACGGGCAGAACAGGGCGCAGCAACCTAAAAGGAACTGCGATCACTTTATACGCACCAGGTGAAGAAAAAGCCATTGACGAACTGGAAAAATATGGTGTTGTTTTCAAACCGGTCACTATCGAAAAAGAGCAACTTGTCGAAACTTACGAAAGAAAACGCCGTGAGATGAGAAACGCTCCGAGTCAATTGGAACCCGATCACCGCATCCGCGGAATGGTCAACAAGGCTAAGAAACAAGTGAAGCCTGGATACAAACGCAAGTTGAAAGAAAATATCGCCAGCCAGCAGAAGCGTAAAAGAAGAGCCAACAAAACCCGCAACCACGGGTAAAAATAAGGAATAAAGAGGCCGCAACGCCTGATCGGAAGATCAGGTGCTGCAGCCTCTTTTTCGGTTAATCTTTGAGGGATTTATATAAATAGTAAACACCTATTAGCGCAGTCGCTTCATCTTGTACCATCGGGTAGATGTCGAACCCGTTCAACAGGCTGAAGAAAAGTACCGGAACGACTGAAGCTATCAACGCCATTTTCAGCATTTCGCCGAACGGGATCTTTTTCCGCATGAATCCTGCCAATACATTGGCGAACAGCGCGATTATCAACAGTGTAAGCAGCAGACTGAATGAAGAAATGAACAGGCTGAAAAGAAGCATGATCACACCGGAAAAAAGCTGATCACGGGAAAAATTGCGCAGCAACTTTTGGAACGACTGATCTGTGATGTCCGTTGCCTGCTCATATGGCAACCTGAATGGGACATCCTGAGCGTAGAGAGTGAAGGCGTCCTTCGAAAAGACAAGACTCAAAATCAAATCAGGCGATGACATTTCTTTTTCGATTTCTCTCCGCGTGTAAACTTCCTGACTGTCGAAAGCCAACAAGACTGTATCGGTTTTGTAAATGAAACCTTTTGCAGTTGTGTTCTCCAATTGTAATGTGCTGTCCGAAATAGTGAATGAGGGTATTTTGTCCGCTATCAAACCCGCATCCGCCGAAAATTTTTGCAGTGTGGCGTATCCATCCAGGAACAGAGGGATGCTGACGGTAAGCGAGAGCAAAAAGAAGACCAAAAAGGCAAAACTTTTTTTTAAAGTTCTGGCACCCAGTAATTGTTTTGGATCCATAAAACTATCTTTGACTAAACTGATGATTGAGATTGTGATCACCGCTTTCTGCTTCATACTTATCCAGTCTATCGAAAATGGATGCATTTAGCAATCAAAAATTGCTACGGCTTCGAGGCATTATTTTTGATAAAGTAAGCAATTGATGATACAGTGAAATCAGTCAGAAATCACTAAACTAATTTTAGGAGGAATTGAACATGGCTTTTACATTACCGGCACTACCTTATGCGTACGACGCTTTGACACCATATATCGATGAGGAAACGATGCATTTGCATCATGAGAAACACCACAACGCTTACATCACAAACGCGAATGCAGCGTTGGAGAAACATCCTGAATTAGCAGACAAAACTATTGAGGAATTATTGGCTGATTTGAACAGCATTCCGGAGGACATCCGCACAGCAGTAAGAAACAATGGCGGCGGACATGCAAACCATAGCTTATTCTGGACAGTTTTGGCACCTAACGCGGGTGGAGAGCCTACAGGAGCTGTTAAGGATGGAATCGAAGAAGCATTCGGCAGCTTTGATGCCATGAAAGAAAAATTCTCTGCAGCTGCTGCAGGCCGTTTCGGATCTGGCTGGGCTTGGCTCGTAGTTTCCGACGGTAAATTGGAAATCACTTCCACTCCAAACCAAGATTCGCCGATCAGCGAAGGCAAAACGCCGATTTTGGGCCTTGATGTATGGGAACATGCTTATTACTTGAACTACAAAAACGTGCGTCCAGAGTACATCAAAGCATTCTGGAACCTTGTGAACTGGGATGAAGTCAACCGTCGTTTAGCGGCTGCAAAATAAGCAACAAAGTTATTGTAATCCACTTAAAGGATTCAGGGCACCCGCTCTGAATCCTTTTTTTATATACTAGGAAAGTATAAAATTTTTCGGATTGAAAAGTGCTTCACCGTAGGTGTTTCACACGTTTGCAAAATGTTTCATGCACCTAAAATGATGGC
>NZ_JBSQPW010000046.1:0-15071 GCF_055118575.1 Trichococcus sp.
GTAGTCTTAACGGTAGATTCTCAAAAGAGACAGGTGCAATCCATTTACAAAATGAAGTTTTTTGTTTATGCTTATCCATAGTTATAGGTCCTTTAACGTTGTCTTGGATAAGTCATCTTACCAACCATTGTAAAGGATCTTTTCTTTTTGTCTAAAATTTAGTTTGTTAATTTTTTAATGCAACACTAGTGATCCATAATAAAATCCTCCTCTGTTGGAACACTTGCGAAGACAGCGTGCCGTCTTCAAAAACAGTAAAATAAATTGATATGATTGCTTGTCCGGATTCTGCCAGTCAGTCTCAGAACAATGGCCCTTCGTCTTCCGCATTCATTTACCGCTGTTCTTTATCAACAACGGATGGTGCGAAAAACTTTTCTTGCTTTCTACCTCTAACCTTCCAGTTTTTCCCCGTTTGACGCGATCACTCCTTTGTACCAATAGAAACTATCTTTCCGGTATCTCTTCAGATCTTTCAGATCGAAGTCTTCCCGGTTGACGTAAACAAAGCCATAACGCTTGCGGAACCCTTGGTGGGTGCTGATAAGGTCGATCGCACTCCAGGTGCAATAGCCGAACACATCTGCTCCATCCGTAACAGCCAGGTTCATCTGTTCGATATGGTTGCGGAGATAGTCGATCCGATAATGATCATGGACCTTCCCATCTTCCAGCTTATCAATACCGCCTAAACCGTTTTCAGTAACGATCAGGGGTTTACGATAACGAGAGTAAATTTGGTTAATCGTCGTGCGGAATCCAGTGGGGTCGATCTGCCAACCGAATTCAGTATAAGGAAGATGCTCATTGTCGGATCCTGCGAAGAATCCTTCTTGGCTATCTGATAATTGCTGATCTTTTTTGCCTGTTGCACGTTCCGTTCCGACCGGATAGGCTTGAACAGTCGAGCTGTTGTAGTAATTGAAGGCGATGAAATCACATTCTGCAGATTTCAGTATCTCCAAGTCGCCCGGTTCCATATCAGGCAAGGCATCGTTTTCTTCCAGGTAAGCCCAAACTTGATGATTGTATACACCATACACGGCGATATCAAGATAAAGCCAGTTTCGGATTGCGGTATACAGATCGGCTGCTTGGACGTCCGCCGGGTTGTTCGATTTCGGATAGACCGCCGAAATGTTCGGTGCCGGTCCGATTTTCACATTCGGCAATTTTTCGTGGCAATTGTTCATCACCATCGCCTGTGCAACAAGCATGTGGTGGTTTTGTTGGTACAAGGATTTCAGAGTGCTTTCACCTGTACCGACTGCAGCGCCGTGCAGGATCATCATGTTCTGTTCATTGATCGTCAGCCATAATTTGACGCGGTCTCCTAAGTTATCGAAGAGGACATCGCAGTAGCGGACAAAAGCATCGATTGTGGCGCGGTTTTCCCAGCCACCTTTTTCAGCAAGTCCTTGCGGCAAGTCAAAGTGGTAGACCGTCACTAGAGGCTCGATACCGTATTTCAGACATTCATCAACCAAATCGCTGTAGAACTGAAGGCCTTTCGGATTGACTTCTCCATCCCCGTCAGGAATGACCCGTGACCATGAAATCGAGAAACGATAGGTTTTGAAGCCCATCTCTGCCAACAAAGCAATATCTTCCTGCATGTGGTGGTAATGGTCAGTGGCTACCTTAAAATCGGAAGTATCGGGAACGATTTCCTTCACGTCCTGAACCGATGGCCCTTTACCGTCCTCATCCCAAGCGCCTTCAACTTGATAGGCACTGGTGGCGGACCCCCACAAAAAATCTTGTTTAAACGGTTTCAATTTCTTATGATACATACTCTCATTCCTTCCCTATCGATTCCCACTCAGGAGGCCGACAGATTTTAAGCGGTTACATGAATCCCAAAAGCGAACTCTCTTCTTTTAAAAAGAGTCGTTTCCAGATCGCGAATGCGCTTTCTGTTTTTCAATATAAGCTTATTATAGAGTTTGTGAACGAAATGTAAACAGTTTCATGACTTAAAGGAACAACAATCAGCTTTTGGAATGATGTTTCAGAAAAGAAACGTTTTGTTTCAGTTTCATGCGTTGCTAAACCTTGTTATTAAGCAATTGTTGCATGTAGTTATAATTGCGTCTTGCCAGTGTTTCAATCAAAAATACGACTGGCAGTTGAGAAGTCACGTTCACCTCATCGTCTACATATTCAGGCGTCAGGTGATAAGCAAAGTTGATATCCGATTGTCTTGCCAGTGAATTCGTGGAGGAATTCGTAATGCTGATGATTTTGCTCCCCAAACTCTTCAGATCACCTACCTTCCTTAGGATGACGTCCGTTTCTCCTGACACGGAGCAAATAATCGACACCGTATTCGTGTATTGCCTGCTGATCAGATGGAAGGGATAGTAAGCATCCTGGATATGGAAGGTGCTTTGACCCAAATTTGAAAACTGTCGGGCTGCATAAGCAGCAATCACGCCTGATGTACCGATTCCAAAAAAGAGCGCGACTTCAGAATTGGTGATCAGTTCCACTGCAGCCTGTATTTTTTCTTCGTATTCCGACTGCATCGAACGGCTGAAAAACTCTTCGACGATTTCTGAAGTTTCAAACACCTTCTTATTGTGTTTGCGGTTGTCCATTTCCTTCAGATGCAGCTTGCACTCCCAGATATTTTCGAAACCCAGCTTGCTGATGGTCCGCGTAACCGTTGCCGGCGATACATGGGTCTCGGAAGCTATCTCGCGAACACTCATGCGGATGACTTTTTGGGTATGTTGCACAATGTACTCGTATACCTTTAACTCTGTATTCGTCAGTAACTTGACATTCTCTTGATTGAACACGTAAAAACCCCTTTATCCGGAACAAAATAAGCTCTGAGGCGTGCATTAGTTCGTTGTCTTTTCTTCTTAAGCATTTTACCATTTATTCTGGGAAAAACAAAAAACAAAACAACTTTACAGAATGCAAAGTTGTTTTGCTTTTTTTGAGGCCTATTGTTGGAAGAAGTCTTCCGAAAGGCTTTCGCGAAACGCTTCGATTTTGCGCAATCTGCTCTTTTCGCTGTGGGCGATATCCAGTTCATCCAACAGGGGAACCAGCATCTCATAGGTTTCCAAAACGCTGTCTCCGCGCATTTCGATTTTTGCGGGGAAAACTTTCGCTTCAAACAAATATTTGTACAGTTCGAACTGGATATCACGCGATTTATCGGAAGTCAGGACAGTCGCCAGCAGCACTTCCCCCGATTTTTTATCCGCGATAGCCATCATCTTCACGAAACGCGGCCGCTCGCCTTCTTTGAAGGTGAGTGGTTGCGGCAAGTAGAACAAGTCTATTTCGAAGGTATTCTTCAAGAATTGTTTCTTTTCCATCATCAGACGGCGGATTTCGAACTGGGAAAGCATCAGATCGTAAGGCCCTTTCGTCAATTCTCCGCCGGTCAGGAACGCCAAGATATGTTCTTCTTTCAATTTCCAAACGCTGTCCTTTGTTCCGGCTTGATAATAGTACCGCGTAGGAACATCATCCGCGCCAAAATCTTTATCGAAGTTCATTTTGCTGTAGGTCGGGAACATTTCCAAAAAGCTCTCCAAGACCCGTTCAAAAAGAGTGATGTCCTCTTCAGTCGCGGACCATGGAACAAAACCTGGCGTGAAATCAAGCAGTTCCGGCCAAGCTTTTTTGCCGCGGAATTTGACATCCGTCGTGCGGATGCGGTTATAATCGATTTCTTCCAGTTTGTTCCGATCGACAAATTCCAGCCTGATGTTTTTCAGTTTTTCAGTGTATTCCCCGATGCCATCCGCTTCCGTGAACTCCGATTCCAACAGATCCAAATAGAGGATGTATTCCGAAACATCCCGGAAGACGCTCAATCCGATACTTTCCTCATCCAGTCCATCCAACGCGAAGAATACAGGCTCTTTGCGATCGGAATATTTGATCCCGACAACATCCGTGTCCTTCATTTTTTCCCAAGGCTTCAGTTTGTGGAAAGCCTTTATGTTCTCGTACAATTTTTGATAATCTCTCATTCATTTCTCCTATCTATAAAAAAACATACGCCTGAAGCACGAAAAACACACTGCAATCCGTTTTTCCTGTTCGGCTTATTGAATCAAAGTCCTTTCCTATGCTATCATATCTTGAACCTCGCATCAATTTTTCTTTTTTAAGGAGTCCGAAAATGATCTTTTCTTTCAAGGATATCGAACACAGCAAATCGATCGCCAGAGAAACATCTCTGTACACGCACCATCGCAATGAAAAAGCTCTTTTTATGCATGTCGAGAATTATGTCATTTTCCATCGCGTCCCCAGCTTCGCTGAATTCGTGGAGACGGAAGCCTATTTGGAATCGGAGCATCAAAAATATGGCCAGAATTTCATAAAATTCATCTGGCCTGAAGATTGCGAAATCCCTCAGCCTATCATTTCCTACTTGGGTTCGAACGGCTTCAACCTGGAAGTATTGGAACTGTATGCAGCCCCTCCCGGAACTTTTGTGCCCACTAGCACCGAAACGCCTCCCAATGTCCAAGTGGAATGGGTGAACGCCGATAAACGTGATGCCTATCTGACCTTATCCACACAAGCCGACAAGGAAATCAATGCGGAATTTGCGGAACAGAAACACCCTTACACGCTGGCCAAATTCGCTAATCCGGCTTTCCGTCCCATCGTGGCCATCCGCTCCGGCGAAGCGGTCGGTTCCATCGATCTTTACCTTAAAGAGGACAGCATCGAGATCGACAACTTCCATGTGGCTCCGGCTGCCCGGCGCATAGGGATCGGAACCGCCTTGCAGCAATTTGTAATGGACCATGCCGAGGGAAAGACCGTCCTTTTGGTGGCTGATGCCGCGGATACGGCGCGCGAGATGTACAATCGTCAAAATTACACATACATTTCCTTCCGCTACGAACTCCTGAAAATACTATAGAAAAACAACGCACCTTCCCCACCCGACAAATTGCCGGATGAGGAAGGTGCGTTGCGTTTTTATTCGATTTCGTTGATTTGGTAGATTTCCACCGCGTAGTTCGCTTCGATTTCCGCGATGATTTTATCCACGATCTGCTGGCACAAAACCCTTGAACTGTTGACGACCGCCAAGCCGATGACGGCCTGGTTCAGCATATCCTGCTCCGAAACTTCCGCAATGCTGACATTATAGCGTTGGTGCATTTTGGCAAGGATGCTTTTCACGACGCTGCGCTTGTCCTTCAAGGAATAGGAATCGAAAAGCCGCATAGACAGTTCCACAGCCAACACATTCATCATAATCGCCCCATTTTTGTTTAATATGGAAACATTCGCTCTTCACGAAAAAAATAACCGAAACGGCCCCTTCTGTCAAGGAACAGCTCCGGTTATCGGATAAATCCAAGGCGGGAATCATCACACTCTGCTAATAATCTTGAATGTCTTTGCGTTCGCCTTTGAAGTTGTTTTTCTTTTGGTGGCGTTCGATGAGGACTTTGGTCACATCGGCAACCTCGACGCCCTGATCGTACAGGAGTACGCCGAGGTGATAAAGCAGGTCCGCCGTTTCGTTGGCGACTTCTTCTTTGTCGTGGTTTTTGGCGCCGATGACGACTTCGAAGGCTTCCTCACCGAATTTTTTGGTGATTTTGTCCGTTCCCTTGTCCAGCAAATAGTTGGTGTAGGACTTTTCGTCGTGTCCGACAGCGCGCTGGCGGATGGTCTCTTCCAGGTCATCCAGCCCGAAGGCAACCGGAACATCGAAACAGCTTTCCGTATTGCGGTGACAAGTCGGTCCGGCCGGGTCAACCATGATCAGCAAAGCATCCTGGTCGCAGTCCAGGTACATGTCCTTGACGAACTGGTAGTGCTCGCTGGACTCTCCCTTTTTCCAGAGTCTGTCCTTGCTCCTTGAGAAGAACCAGACAACCTCATCCCGTTTTGTCAATTCGAAGGCCTCTTCATTCATGAAGCCGACCATCAAAATATTTTTGTTCGTAAAGTGCTGAAGAACGACAGTCAATAACCCTTTCGAAAAATCAGGCACTAGTGCATCGTATTTAGACATTGCGCATATCCACTCCATTCTCCGTGCAGCATTGTTTCACTTCGGCGATTGACACTTCTTCATCATGGAAGATGGAAGCTGCCAAACCGGCCGATACATCGGTTTCCTTGAACAAGTCGGCGAAATGCTGGGCATTGCCGCCGCCTCCGGAAGCGATGACCGGAATCGATACTAAGGCTTGGATCTTATTCAGCAGGCGGTGATCAAAGCCCTGCTTCATGCCGTCATAGTCCATGCTGGTAACCAGCAATTCGCCAGCCCCGAGCGCTTCCACTTGCTGTACCCAGTCCAACGTCTTGATGTCGGTCCGTTTTTTGCCGCCGTGGGTATAGCAGTACCATTCCTCTTTGTCGGCTTCCCATTTCGCATCGACAGCGATGCAGATGCATTGGCTGCCGAACTTGTCGCTCGCTTCTTTAATCAACTGCGGATTCGCCAACGCAGATGAATTCAGGCTGACTTTATCCGCTCCGGCGTTCAGCAGACGGGAAATGTCATCCGTCGATTTGATGCCGCCGCCGATCGTCATCGGGATGAACAGCTGCTGTGCCGTTTTGCGGATGACATCGATCATCAGGTTGTGGCCGGTCTCGGTTGCGGAAATGTCCAGAAAGACTAGTTCATCCGCACCCAACGCATTGTAGCGCTTCGCCAGTTCAACCGGATCGCCGATATCACGCAACCCCTTGAATTGGATTCCTTTGACGACGGTGCCGTCCTTCACATCCAGGCAGGGAATGATCCGTTTCTTAATCATGCCAAGCCCTCCCAGAAGGCATCGGTGTTGGCCGCTTTGCCGACGATCGCTGCCGCCACTCCCAAAGCTTCCAATTTTTTGATGTCTTCGATGTTGCGGACGCCGCCTGAAGCGGTGATGGGATGGGTCGAGATTTCGACAAGCTTGCCCGTCAACTCAAAGTTCGGTCCGGCCATCTTGCCGTCTTTCGAGATGTCCGTATAGATGATGCCGCCCAAGGCCATCGGATTCGTCGCTTCCACGACATCATAGATGGTCTGCCGGCCCGTTTCGGTCCAGCCGTTGACGGCTACCAGTTCGCCTTTCGCATCCAGACCCAGGTAGATCTTGCCGGGGTATTTCGCCGTCATCTCCGCCAACCACGGCAGATCCTGCAGTCCTTTCGTCCCGACGATCACATAGCTGGCGCCTTTATCGAAATAGTGCTTGATGGTTTCTTCGGAGCGGATACCCCCGCCGATTTCGACAGGCAACGCGCTCTGCTGCAAGAGTTGCTCAATAAAAGGTGTTTCTTCCGGTTTTTGGTTCAAAGCCCCCATCAGATCCACGATATGGATGCGTTTCACTTGCTCATATTGCGCATAGAAAGCGATGGCTTCCTGAGGCGTACGCTGCATTTCTTCTTTCGTGCCGTAGTCCCCTTCGGTCAGACGGACACTCTTGTTGTCGATCAAGTCGATCGCCGGCCAAATCTCTATCATTTATTTCCATCCCCCTTGCAAAGCTTGGTTCAAAATTTCCAGACCGTAATCCCCGCTTTTTTCCGGGTGGAACTGGATGCCGATGACGTTATCCCTTTGGACGATCGCCACGATTTCCTGGCCATAGTCCGCCGTTGCCACGACATTTTCGTCGGTCACTACCTTGTAGGAATGGATAAAGTAGACATCTTTGTCCAAACCAGGATAGTCGGAATGCAGATTGTTCCAGCCCAAATGCGGAACCGGCAAGTCGCTGACGATGTACTTCACTTCGCCCGGCAAAAAGCCCAACCCATCGACATCGCCTTCTTCACTGTGCTGGAACAGCAGTTGCATCCCGAGACAGATGCCGATGAATGGCTTGGTTTGCTCCAATTCAGTCAGCAGTTCCCGCAAGCCGATTGCATCAATCCGCTCGATGGCATCCTTGAAATGCCCTACGCCCGGCAGGACGACGACATCCGCCTTGCGCAATTCATCTTCGTCGTGCGTCAGGATTGTTTCATAGCCCAGAAAACGGATGGCGTTCGTCAAGTTCGCGATGTTCCCCAATCCATAGTCAACGATCGCTATCATTCGATCACTCCTTTTGAGGAAGGCAAGCGCTGCACGTCGGAATCGGCCATCGCGATGCGCAAGCTTTGCGCGAAGGCTTTGAAGATGGCTTCGATTTCATGGTGCGTGTTGCCGCCGCGGATCAAGTCGATATGTGCCGTGTAACGGGCATTGATGACCAAACCATGGAAAAATTCTTCAACCAGTTCCACATCGAAGCTGCCGACTTTTTCTTTCGAAAATTCGGCATTGAAACTCAGATAAGGGCGGCCGCTGATGTCGATGACGGAACGCGCCAACGTTTCATCCATCGGCACATAGGCGCTCCCGTAGCGGTTGATTGCGCCTTTGTCCTGACCCAATTCAGCCAGCAACTGCCCCAAGACGATCCCGACATCCTCGGTTGTGTGGTGATCGTCCACATCTGTGTCGCCGTCCACCTGCACATCCAAAACGAAGTGGCCATGGAAAGCGAACAAATCCAACATATGATTCAAGAAGCCCACACCCGTATTGATGATGGAAGGTTCCAACCCTCGTTTCAAGGTGATGGCGATTTTCGTTTCTTTGGTAATGCGCTCTTTTGATACGCTCACAGTTGTTCTCTCCATTCTCTGATGATTTCGGCTAAGGCATCCAACTGTTCATCCGTGGCGATCGAGTAACGGACAGCCGTTTCGATGCACGGGATGCCTGATTTTTCATAGGTGCGCGGCTGATAGCCGTGGTCGATGATCCATTGGCCCAAAGACGGCGCCAATTCACCGTAAGTGAAGACAAAATTCGTTTCGCTCGGCAATACGGAAAGAACATCCCCGACTTCCTCATTGAAGATGGCCTTCAATTTTGCGGACAGGCGGCGCTGATCGGCCATGAAGGCCTTCAGCCTTTCCGGACGCTCCAACAAAAAGGCCGCAATGCTCAAAGACAGGGTATTGAGCGGATACGGGTGCGCGATAGAATTCAGCAACTGCATCGTTTTCGCCGTTGAACTGGCGATGCCGATGCGCAGTCCGGCCAAACCGTAAATTTTTGACAAGGTACGCAAAAGGATGACATGGTCTCCGACCGGCCGTGCCGGTGGGTTGTCCACGAAATCCATGTAAGCTTCATCCAGAATCAGATAGCCGCCGTATTCGGCCAGCAACTCCGCCGTCTTATCGATGAAAGCGGCCGGGTGCAACCCGCCCAGCGGGTTGTTCGGTTGTGAAACGATGAAATAGGAAGGTTTTTCCTTCGCAATGATGGCGTAAACTTGGTCATAGTCAAAGGTATAATCCGCTCTGCACGGCACTTTGATGATTTCGCGTTGGAATTGCGCGGCATACTCTTCGTACATGACGAAATCCGGCTCCAGCATCAGGATCGGTCCGTCCCCCAATAGGATCGTGCACTTCTGGATCCATTCATCCGACCCGTTGGCAAATGCGATCAGCGCGGGGTCCTCACCGTGGAAAGCGGCGTATGCTTCCGTCAGGCGGTTGATGGCATCATCCGTATACTCCTGGAAGCGCGTCGCTACTGCTATTTCCGCGATTTCTTCATCCGTCAGCGCACGGATGGGACTTTCGTTTTTGTTGATGCGGATCATTTGTCGTCCCCCATTCTGACGGCCAAGGAGTCGTGGTGGGCCTGTAGCGATTCTTCGGTCGCGATCAGCATTCCGGCCGGAGCCATTTTGCGGAACGTTTCTTTCTTCAGGTTCAGGACCGAGTTCGGGCGCAGGAAGTCGTTGACGGACAGTCCGTTCGCGAAGCGGGCATTGCCCCCGGTAGGCAGCACGTGGCTAGGTCCGGCAACATAATCCCCGATTGCTTCAGGCGAATATTCGCCGATGAAGATTGCTCCGGCTGTTTCGATCGCATCTATGTAGTCTTCCGCATCTTTTGTCTGGATCGAAACGTGCTCTCCCGCAATCAGATTCACGACTTCGATGTTTTCTGCTTTACCGCTCGTCAGGATCGGGAAGTGGTTGTGCTTCAAACTCTCCTCGATTACTTGGAGGCGGCTTTGTTTCGCTTTCTGGACAAGCAGTTCGGCTTCGATGGCAGCCAATTTCTCTTCGTTGTCGCAGACAAGGAAGGTACGGGCCAATTCATCATGCTCGGCTTGCGCCAACAGGTCGATGGCAACCCATTCGTTGTTCGCCGTTTCATCGACGACTACAACGATTTCGGAAGGCCCGGCGATCGAATCGATGCCGACATCTCCGTAGACCAATTTTTTCGCCAAGGCGACATACTGATTCCCTGGTCCGACGATCTTGTCGACGCGCGGAATGGTTTCCGTACCGTAAGCCAAAGCCGCGACGGCTTGGGCGCCGCCCACTTGATAGACGTGCGTCACACCACAGATATAGCAAGCAGCCAAAGTCGCTTGGTTGATGGCGGTCTTTTGCGGCGGCGTCACGACGATCGTTTCCTTCACGCCCGCCACATTTGCCAAAACGGCAGTCATGAGCACTGTGGAAGGATAACTCGCTTTTCCGCCCGGCACATAGATGCCGACTTTATTCAACGGATGGATTTTCTGGTACAGTTCCCCAGCCGGAGACTGTTGCCACTTGATGCTTTCTTGATAGACCGTGATGTTGTCGCGGGCTTCCTCCAAAGCAGCGCGCAAGTCCGCGTCCAGCGTGTCGTAAGCTTCCTTGATGACGCTTTGCGGCACTTCCAATTCCGTGATATCCGCTCCATCGAAACGTTTTGCGTATTCGAAAAGCGCAGCATCGCCTTTTTCCTGGACCGTCTGGATGATTTCCATCACGGCCTGCGTCTTCGAAAAGTCGATCGTGTTTTTGGTTTTGTAAGCTTCTTTGAACGTTTTAGTTGTGTACATTATCCTTCACCTTCAATTGATTGATTATAGTCTGGATTTCATCATATTTGGAGAAATAAGCATGCTTATTCGAAATCAGGCGTGCGTTTATGTCATCAAGCCGGACCTGCTCACTCAAGCCGTTATCATGCAGCGTTTTGCCGGATTGGACGATATCCATGATGGCATCCGCCATATCGATGGTCGCGGCCAATTCGACGGACCCTTTAAGCATGATGATTTTCACGGGTTGCTTGATGGAATCAAAATATTGTCTGGTGTAGTTCACGTACTTCGTCGCAACGACTGGATAAACGTCCTTCTTCTCTTTGCTGGCAATGGCGAAATGGCAATAGCCGAAAGGCAGGTCCATCAGGTTGTTGATGTTGCAATTCTGTTCAATCAGAATATCGCTTCCGGTGATGCCAAGATCCGCGATCCCTTCCTCCACATATACGGGCACATCTTCTCCTTTGACCAAGATGAAGCGGGTGTCCTTCGTTTGAATGACCAATTCCCGAGAAACGGACTTCAATGCTGTCGACCATTCCGTCAGGTTGATCTGATCCAAGTATTGGATAAAATCCTTAAGCTGTCTGCCTTTTGATAGCGCGATAGTAATCATTTTTTCCCTCCGTTAATTGTTGATGGCCATTCCGAATGCTTTGGAAGAGCTTGTATATTGACCGCCCGAAGCGACGGGCTCCGTTTGGTTTTCGCCGTACAGCTGGATAAAGATGCCTTTGTAATAGGATTGGTTCGGCAACGCCAGCATATCCGCATAAACGTAATCCACGTTCTTGCTCTTCAGCGTCGCTTCCCATTCAGCCAGTTCATTCAAATGTCCTGTCAGTTCAGGATAGTGTTCCTTCAGATAGCCGGCCTGTTCCGTTGGTGCTTGATCCATCAAACCAATCAGCGGATGGTCCGCTCCCAAACGGTGCTTCAAGGCATCCTGGTTTCTTTCGCAGATGAACTTGCGGACGGAAGGATCCTCCAACTCCCGCGGGCTCAGAATTTTTTTCAGTAATTTATTATGGCTGACTACCGCAACCGATAGGGAAAGGTCCAATTCCCTCTCCATGAAGGTGATCATATCGCCCAAAACTTCGATTTGTTTCGGAATCGAATCGGTAAATGTTTCCACACCCAATTGGTGACGCTCTTTGAGCAGCGAATAGACCGGGCCGGAATAGGCTATTTTATCGGCGCGTAAATGGTACTGCTTGCGGTATCTCACGATGGCATTGGTCCAGTCACTGCGCAAGGCGAAAAGTTTGTCTCCGCTTTGCCATTTATGACGGTCCAGCATCAGGTGCAAGTCATCATGAGACAGTTGTGTCCACTCAAATTTCTCTACGACTCCCAGGTCGATCAGATCGTACCCTAAGTGGTGGAAATGATGGAGAAACCCCATCTCTCTTTGTTTCTTCGCTAGCAACGATTCATTCGTCATCATTTCGTCCAAACTGTCTCACTCCCATTTCTTTTTGATAAGTCATCTGTTATCCTTAGAATATCGTTAGAATACCATTAGACGTTGGTGTTATCATACCATATAAAGCTACTAGATTGTATCCTAAAATGATGACACTTTAAGAAGGAAGGAAGATAGAAGATGCTCAGCGACAGACACGTCCATACTCCCTATTGCCTGCACGGTTCATCCGATGCTTTGGAAAATTATGTGAAGGTTGCCATCGGAGCGGGTCTCGAATCCATCACATTCACGGAACACGCGCCTTTACCGATGGAAGATCCGCTTCCGGACAAGGACAGTTCGATGCGCCCTGAGGATGTCGATGCCTACCTTGCCGATGTCCGCGCACTCTCCAAAAAATATGCAGGCATCATCGAGATTCATGCCGGATTCGAATTGGATTATCTGGAAGGAAAGGAAGCGGAAACGCGCGCTTTCCTGGAAAAATACCCGGAAACGGTCCCCCACTCGATTCTGAGCGTCCATTTCGTCCAGCTCGCGCCGGAAGAATATTTCTGCATCGACTTGGACCGCGAATCCTTTACGCAAAAAGGCGCGGAAATCGGCTTCGAAACGCTCTACACACTTTACGAAGCGGCGGTCAAAAAAGCCTTGGCGCTTCCGTACGGGGAATTGACTCCCAAAAAAATCGGGCACATCAATCTGATCCATAAGTTCCAAAAAGCTTATAGCATCAGTGATCCGATCGACTGGAAGCTGCTATTGGATAAGGTGAAGGAGAGCGGCTATACGCTTGATTACAATTTTGCCGGAATCGACAAACCGGACTACGGCAAAACTTACCCGGATCCGGAAATGATGGCCTACGCCATCAAAATCGGCCTCTCCTACGAGAAGGGTTCCGATGCGCATGCGTCCCATGAAGTCGCCCGCTATTTCGGATCAGCACCAGAAACGGAATATGACGACTGGAAAGAAGCCTGAAAATGGCTTCTTTTTTGGTCCAATCCTAATTGGTAAGCCTTCCTGATTGAATTTCCCGTAGAATACTGGTACATTTATCTAGTAATGAAAAGCATAACAGCTAGTTTTTAAAACTAGATTGATTTTTTTAGTCCAGAAAGCAGGTTGTCCCGTGAAACTTAAACCAGAATTGGAAGACTATCAGCAACAGCTGCTCGACTTGACATTCATCCGATTTGACGAGTTGCCTGATTTTGGCCTCTACAGCGACCAAGTGATCGCCATCATCGAAAAACAATTGAGTTTCCTGAACGCCACTCAGGAAGAGCGCATCATCACACCGACTATGATCAATAATTACGTAAAACTGCAGCTGATCGATAAACCCGAGAAAAAGAAATATTTCAAAACCCACATCGCCCAACTGATCGTCATCACCTTGCTCAAACAGGTATTGCCGTTGTCGGAGGTGAAAAAAGGACTGGAGCTGCAAGTTTCCATCCGCGGATTCCAGATAGCCTACGACACTTTCTGTCAGGAATTGGAATATGCTTTTCGGATGCTCTTCCGTGATCTCGACAAGAAAGAGCATTTCACCTACACATTGGAGGATATCCACAGTGAAAACATCGCTTTGAAGATGATCACGCTGTCGCTTGCTTCGAAATTATTGACACAAAAAATCATATTGGTCGACGGCGTCAGTCACGCCTCCCAAAAAGGAGAGAATACTCATGATCAAACCTAATTCCATTGCTGTCTTGGCCGATTCCTGCAACGATATTCCGCAGGAGCTGCTCGACAAATACCACATCTACACTTTGCCGCTGATGATCAATTATAAAGACGCGAGCTACCGCGATCGGGTCGACATCACACCGGAGCAAGTCTACGAAAGATTCCAGGAAGAGATACCGAAGACCAGTTTGCCCTTGCCGGAAACGATTGCAGACACTTTCGCCAACATCAAAGCAGATGGGTTCGATCACGTGATCGTATCCGCCATTTCCAGCGGCTTGAGCGGCACCTGCCAAGCCATCAAATTAGTGGCGGAAGATATTGAAGATATGCGGATCGCCGTCATCGATACGTTGAATATCGCCATCGCATCCGGATTTGTGGCACTTTACGCCGCCGAACAGATCGAAGCGAGTCTTCCGTTCGAGGAAGTCGTTTCGAAAACACAAGCAGCCGTGAAACAGTCCACCATCCTGTTCGGGGTCGGCACCTTGGAGTACCTGATAAAGGGCGGCCGCATCGGTAAAGTTTCCGGCATCCTGGGAAGCGCCTTGAACATCAAACCGATCATCTCCTGCAACGAAGACGGCATCTACGATACGGTTGCGAAAGTACGCGGCCGCAAACAAAGCATCCAGAAACTGATCGACATGACCCGTGAAAAACTGGGTCAGCACAAAAATTACTACTTGTCGATCTGCCACGGGGACGCCTACGAAGAGATGCTCGTCATGAAAGACCAGTTGAAGGATCTGGTCGCCGGAGCCAAAATCTACGCCGAAGGCCAAATCTCGCCGGTATTGGGTGTCCACACCGGACCCGGATTGCTGGGAATCGGCATCATGGTTCTGGAAGACTAAAAGAGTGTGATGATTCGCGGGAGGGGATGAGCACTAAGAGGACTAACCCAAAGAGGACGCTCTTTGTCCTCGTGGGCTAGTCAGCTTAGGCGGAGTCCCCTGCGAATCAGAACACGTTTACACGGAGTGTGATGAATCCCGCTCTAGAAATCGAGTACTAAGAGGCTATTACGAGAACGGGCGCTTTTTGCCCGTGACGTAATCGCAGCTTAGGCACAGATTT
>NZ_JBSQPW010000047.1:0-14900 GCF_055118575.1 Trichococcus sp.
TCGCCGATATTTTGGACACCAGACAACATGGTAGGTACAAGAATAAATGATGTTATGATTTGATTTATATTTTTTATTTTCCATATATTGATTATACAGAGAGTTCCCACATAATACAACTAAGTGCACGTCTTATATCCCCATAGCTAAAGCAAGGGGCTTTACGACGCTCTTTCGGTAACAGTTACCCAGGCTACTTTTAATTTAATTTTTGGGTCACTTTCCAGAAGAACTATGGTGTCAATTAAAAATAGAGGTGTCATGATATGAAAAAAATTACACTTATTATACTTGGGCTTTTGCTGATGTATGGGTGTGCAGGAGCAAGCGAAACAGTTGCGACCCCTGCTGAAGAAGCGATGAACGCCCTCGCTATTTCAGCATCAGATTATACTCTTAGCAGCTCTTCCCAATCATTTTTCGCAATTACGATTGAAAATTCTTCAGACCAGGATTTCGTAAATGCAAATTTTTTTCTCTCCATTCACAATGAAGGGGATGAAGTTTCTCCAAATCCTTTTTATCTGCTTCCTACAGAACAAAGAATAACTGTTCCGTCAGGGGAAGCAGTTACTGTAAATTTTGAAATCCCTTTTGGTTTTCTTGATGAAAGTGCCATAAAGAAATTTGAAGGAATGGGCAGACTAATTGCTTTTGTCCAGGCAGATGGCTACATAGAAAATACAGAAAAGGACAATAATTACTATTCCTTCGGTGGAAGTGTGGAGTATAAAACTTACTAGTATTCTAATGAGCTATTATTCAAAGAAAAAAAACTATTAATAAACCCTAGTATTGAAAGGCAAAAAAGAGTGAAAAGTCTTTTTTATCACAGACCTTTCACTTTTTTGTATAGTTTACGGAGTACAAATTTTGTCTTGTCATTTTATAAGCCAATTTTTGGGATAGTATAAATAATTTAATTATGGGAGGTTTCTTTTTTGAAAAAGATTTTATTAGTTTTATGTTTATTTTTTTCTTTCAGTTTATTCAAATCCGGAGAGGTGCAGGCAAGCTCAGCAGATGACACAGTGTATTACGATTTAAAAAAAGGTGGAACTCAAGAGTTTATAACTTCGGATTCCGAAGGCCGCACTATGCACATAGTGGTAGAAGAGATCCCTGGTATTTCCCTATTTTCACTGAACAACGGAAGTTATAGAATTTCGGGAAAAAAAACTGGCTTATGGGAAGCCAGCTACTATATTAGCGTGACTAACGAAACTATCACACGAACTTATTCTCCTAGCGCTACTGCAATAACCGGATCTTTCTCGTCTACCTACCTGAGATTAGACAGCAACAAGCAAGCTACTTATTACCTGGGTTGGAAAATGGGCATATTGAATTACAATCATTATTTGCAAGCCACAATCAGGAGTGGTTCCTTAAACATTACCTATTAACTAACCCATATATTCTACTGTGGGAGGTGCTCCCCAATGAAAAATGGTGCTGAGGAGAGCATAACCTCCCCAAAGACTAACTAAAAAGCAAACTACTGAAGCAGCAACCACTCCTCGATAAAAGGTGTTGGTTGCTTTATTTTTTTTTAGGACCAGCGGAGCAATGACTAGCCCCAAGGGAGCAACAAGGCATCCAATTAGTGAAATGAGTAACAATGCAAAACCTTCGTCACGTTCACTACTAGATCGAATGTGGTCGAGTTTTTTTTGAGATTCTTTAATGTGGAGCTCATTCTCTGCTATCTTTTCTTTTAATTCTTGATTCTCATTCAAGAGATCGTCAATGGAAATTTCATAGTATTTACTCAAACGAACTAAGTTATCTAAATCGGGATAGCTGCTATTATTTTCCCATTTGGATATGGACTGGCGGCTAATACTTAGATGTTCAGCTACTGTGCTCTGGGAAAGTCCCTTGCTCTGACGTGTTTCCTTCAATTTTTCACCTAGTAACATTCCATACGCTCCTTTAAACCCTTTTCCTTCATGATAAGGTATATTGCCTCTTTTTACCAGAAATCGCTTAGGCACAAGTTAGCAACCAGCAGTTGCTGTTGGTACGTGCGCCTGAAAAGTGCGAAGATGTAAGCCGCTGGTTGCTTTTAAACTCCTCCCACTTAGCCTAAAGTAAAGGACATAAATAAAATAGGAGGTCACGAACAGCTAACTGAGATACAAAAAAATTAGAAAAGAGGTATCGTTGTGAAATTGAAAAAAAATATCGTTCTTGTGTTGTGTGGCGTATTATTATTTAGTAGTGTTTCTCCAGCTTTTATCGCTTCTGCTGCTAAATCTGATACAATTGAACTGAATCCTGCAGAAATTAATAAAGATGATTTGCTGGAGTACGCAATAGAGTTGGGAGTTTATCTCACTGATGATGAAGTTATAATTACTGATAGCCAACTTGTAAAACTACTAGCATTTCAAGGTGTCGAAATTCCTGAAGAAGGGTCACAAGGCGGAATATCTTTATTTAGAGAAGGCGTAACCAAAATCGTCTCTAGAGGGAGTGGTTCCTGGGATATCTATTTAAGTGCCTCTTTCATAAGAAATTACTATTGGTCAATTGGTGCAGCAGCAACCCTTATCGGGGTCATGGTTCCTGGCATCGGATGGGGACTTGCTTACGCTGCAGTAGCACTTGTTGCTGATTTAGTCAGTTCAAACACTCAAAACGGATATGTCGTTTCCATTAGAAACTATGGAATTTCAAGTGCGTACATGCAATAAGAGGAGGCAGGCTTATGATCAACTTTTCAAAATATATAAAAGGGAAGAATGTAGCTCTACTGATCTTTACAACTCTTTATTTTTTTCTAAGTCGGTTTATGCTTGAAATAAATAGAATTTTTCCTGATCCATCAATAGGTGTTTATGTATCCTATACATTTTTTTCTTTAACATTCATTTTGATTGCAAGATTAATCAATATTGAAAAGCAACTAAAATTATTCATACTTATCTTAGGTGTTCTTTTTGGAATACTCCTGGGTTTCGCTTTTCTATAACAAAAAGGTGCTGGCGCTGCTGGCAATCGCATTTCAAATTTGCTTAATCCTCTATGTGGGCTTAGCAATATTCTTTTTCTCGTTCACGACGATGGAGTCGAGCGGCAGCCAAGAAATACTGTTAAAACATTGATTTCCCAACGTGTAAAGCAACGCTTGCTTTACTCAGCGTACACTTTCTGTGATAAAAGAGTATATAAGGCTACATTGCTTATTTACTAATAGGAGGACAATACAATGAGAATTGCAATTTTTATCATTACCACAGTAAAAAGTATTGTGATTGGTTTGTTGCCGATCCTAATGATTCAAACAATGGGCGAGGAGAACTATTCTGAGAGTTTCTATCTGTCCATTTACATCATGAAGTGTATTTTTTCTTTGATCGCAGTTTGGGGAATAAGCGGAGGCCTTGTGACATTGTTGCATTCATTCGATAGCGATAAGTAAATCAGCAATCAACTCAATTGCCACTTGGTATTTTTGAAATGTAACGCCTTATTTATATTTTTTTGAGAGGATGTCAGATTATGCAATTCCCCCGGAAACAAACGAGTCGTGGTCTCATAGACTATCTCAAAAAGAATAAGTACCTTCTTTTCGTATTCATTTACTGCATTGTAGCTGCTTTACTTTCTTCCCGACTCATTTTTGAGTACGGCGAAAGTAAGTTTTATACAGCCTTCTTCTTGGGTGGTTTCCTGCTGATCGTTTTCCTTAAAGTCGTTTCTATAGCAACCTCATCTGAAAAAGAAAAGTAAAGTAAGGATAACTATGACAGGCATTCTCAATAGCAAAATAAAGAATATTTCTAACGCTCAGAGACGATGGTTTGCAAAAATACGAAGTCTGATTTTAGACAGAAAGGTGATCCATTCATGCAAATTAAATTCGTAAATTTCTCAAAGCTGATGTTTATTCTCTTCATGACGTTAGGCTTCGTGCAGTATTTTCTTTCATCTCAATCATATCCTTCTTATACATCCAGAGGTGGATACATTTGGATTGCTACAATAATTTTATTCTTTGTGATACGGACATTCAAAAACAACTCAGGAAATTATTTACAAAAAATGCTCGATTATGCAGTAATCCTGCTTCTTGCGCTTTATTTAATTATCGGAATATTTTAGACGATTTCCTCATAATGCTTACAAGACTGACGGAGGGTACAAATGAAAAATACAAATTTCTCATTAAAGGTTTTCTTTATCATTCTTTTTCTTAGTTCTATCATCCTCAGTTTTTTTTCAGATGATTTTTCCTTCCTGCCCAAAGAATTTAACTTTGATAGTATCCTGTACCTGCTCATCCCCGCTCTCGTTCTAAATAGTAATCTTGATGATCACAGGCTGGACTCCAGCAAGACACTTTCAGCAAAGATAATTGATACTGTTTTTATGTCGCTGTTCAGTCTTGCTTATGTTTCGTATGTGTTGAACTTGTTTATGCTTTATGTTCAAACGCTCTGATTCAGTGGATAAAGGAGAGACCATGAAAAAAATTTACTTGTTTATATATACGGCAGTATTCCTTGTCTTCCTTCTGTATTTCGTTATAATACCTCGCCAACCATTGCCTTTCTCAAACAGGGTCCATCTATTTCTGATATTCAGTAGCGCGGCTATAGTATTGGGGGCCTTCAAACAACATAATCGAATCAGTGTGGTTTGTGGTGCAAGTGTTTTTGCGCTTATATGCGTGAGTTGGATTGTGCAGAATATTAATTAGATACTTAACGCGAACAAAAGGGTCTTCCATTTATATTTGGAAGACCCTTTTTGTCATTTTTCCCAAATATCTTTCTCTGTTCGCTTTACAAAAGCAAACACACGTTCGTATAATAGGGACATAGAGATTGGAGACGATTTTTATGTATGAAACGGAATTGGTTTTTGATTACGCGAAGGAGCCCAGTCGCGACATCCTCTGCATCGACTGCAAATCCTTCTATGCGAGCGTGGAATGCGTGCGGCGCGGGTTGCATCCGCTCGAAACAAAATTGGTTGTCATGAGCTATCCCTCAGCTGATCCGAAAGAGCGCGGCAGCGGATTGATCTTGGCTTCCTCCCCAGCCGCCAAAAAGGCTTACGGAATCTCGAACATCAGCCGGGCCAGAGACTTGCCCTTCCCTTATCCGCCGGGACTGGTGATTGCAGCGCCGCAGATGCGGTTGTATATGCAGAAAAATACCGAAATCAACAACATCTACAAGAAGTATGCGGATGAAGCCAACCACCATGTCTATTCGGTTGACGAAAGTTTCGTCGACATCACCGGCGCCCAGAAACTTTTCGGCAAAAGCTCGGCTTACGAAATGGCCAAACTCATCCAGGCCGACGTATTGCAGACGACCGGCATCTACACAACGATCGGCATCGGCGATAACCCGCTCTTGGCTAAACTGGCGCTCGATAATGCCGCCAAGCATCAGCCGGACATGATCGCGGAATGGCGTTATCCGGATATTCCCGAAACCGTCTGGAAAATCCCGGACATGACCGATTTTTGGGGCATCGGCAAACGTACCAAGCTGCGGCTCAATCGGTTGGGAATCTTTTCGATCTACGACTTGGCGCACACCAATTACTATGACTTGAAGAGCCAGCTCGGCGTCATGGGCGCGCAGCTGTACGCCCACAGTTGGGGCATCGACCGCAGCTTTCTGGGCGAAAAAGTCAAAGTCAGCTCGAAATCCATCGGTAATTCCCAGGTGCTCAACAAGGATTACGTGATCCGATCGGAAATCGAAATCGTCTTGATCGAAATGGCCGACCAGGTGGCGACGCGCCTGCGGAAATCCGGAGCCAAGACCCAGTTGGTGAGTCTGAGCATCGGCTACAGCATCAACTACATCGATCAGCTGGGCCGGACCGGCTTCCATCAGCAGCTAAAAATCCCGCCCACCAACGCGTCCAGTGAACTCGTGGCCCATATCCTGATGATTTTTGACCAGCATTACAAAGGCCAGTCGATCCGGAACGTCGGCGTAGGTGCCGGAAATCTGATCTACACGGATTTTCTGCAGCTGGACCTGTTTCAGGAGCCTGACGAGCAAGTAAACGAGCAAAAGAAGGATCTGATTGTCGATTCGATCCGCAAAAAATACGGATTCCGCTCACTCGTGCGGGCGGTCAGCCTGTTGGAAGGCGGCCGCGCAATCGCGCGCAGCTCGTTGGTGGGCGGACACGCGGGCGGCATGGCCGGATTGGAGGAAGGTGAGGAAAATGCTGAACGAACCAAGAAAACGGACGGATAAGGTATTTGAGGACTACAACGACTACCATGACCGCGGCATGATCAAATGGGTAACGGCCTACGCGATGGATGAACTGGTGAAGTCCATCTCTGCAGGAAAAGCGGAAGCCATGAAGGACATCCCGATCCTCCCGCAGATGAGCCCTGCCGAAATCGATGACACCTTGGTGGAAGCCTTGAAAAAAAATCGCCGGCTATCGATCCAATTGAACCAAAAGGACAGCTTCGGACGCCAAACCGAATCCATTGAAGGCTTTTTTAAAGGTTATTGCGGCGAGGATGAGATCCTGATCGGCGAAGCATGGGTTCCGATCGAACTCATCCGCAATGTGCATATTTTGCAAGAAGAAAAATGGTCCCGAGTGGCGGTATTCAGACAAAATCAGAACTGATTATACAGAACCTTGCTCACAGGACGATTGTTGTCTTTTTTTGGCTGAAGGCTTATACTCAAGAAAAGAGAACGCTTTCTTTTCTCTTGGAAAGGGGACAGCAATCATGACGCATATCATCCAAACCAGCGTCCATTCCATCGAGGAGTGCAAACGGGCAGTGGAGGAACTGCATAAAAAGGGCTATACGAAAGAACAGATCACTTTGGTGACGAACAACGCCTATCAGGAAGCCGTTTTGGAGAATTGGGACCTCCGCGGTGCGGACGGTGCGATTATCTCGAGCCATTCGCTGCTGGAAAAGGTCAATGACCTGTTCAACCTGAAGCAATACGAATATTTCCAGGAAAAAACCGGTACTTTCCCCGACGGCATGGACTTTCTTGCCGACCACCGCGCTGCCATCGAAAATGGCAGCATCGTCATCATTACGGAAGAACCGGCTGCTTAAAGCTTTCCGGAACGGCAAGCACCTCTGCGAAACAAGAAAGGACTGAGACTGCATGGCAAAATTTGTGGCAGGTTCGTACGCAACCGTCGAAGCTGTGGAAGAAGCAATCAAAGGACTGCTCGAAAAAGGGCACAAGGAAACTGATCTCCTACTGGTCACCAACGCGACTGCCAAAAAAGCGCGGCTGGCAAAAGAAACCGGCCTTGACGTCATCGCCGAAACAGGACACGATGAAAACTTCGACTGGAAGGAACTCGCTCCGCTATATCCTACTTTTGATGAGGAGGCCCTTTATGAGCCCTCCCCTCAGCACCCTTATCCGCAGTTGTCGCCGGAACAGGAAGAAGAACAGGAACGCAAGATGCAGGGTTACTTCTCCGAATTGGAGGAAGGGAATGTTTTGATCATCGTTGACGCCGCGGAACAGCCGCATCCGATTTAGCGCAAGAACACAAAAACGCAACAAAAAAAGAAGCAGGAGACCGTCAAAACGGTTTTTCCTGCTTCTTTGCATAAGTCATATTAACTTACAGCACATGGCGATACCTACTTATAGCTGCTTCCTTCCGGATCTGACTCAATTCATAAGATCGCCATTGCCATAAGGCCTTTCGGCATTTCTTATCATACCATAGCCAAAAAGAAAAAGCTAGCCTTTGTTTTCTTCCTGCATATGTTCGCGGAGATGCTTGCGACTGTTTTCCTTGCGTTCTTTGCGCAGCGCCCGGAAAAAATCCTGCAGCATTGTCCGGCATTCTTCCTCCAGCACACCTCGTTCGACCTCGCTCTGATGGTTGAAACGTTCATCCTGGAGCAGATTCATCAGCGTACCGGCCGTTCCGCCTTTCAGATCGGAGGCGCCGTAGTAGACTTTCTTGATCCGCGACAGCAGGATCGCCCCACAGCACATCGGACAAGGCTCCAGCGTCACATAGAGTTCCGCTTCCTCGAGCCGCCAGTTCTGCTTGAAGGCATTGGCCTGCCGGATTGCCGTCATTTCCGCATGCATCGTCGCATCATTCGTCGCTTCGCGTTCATTATGACCGCGCCCGATGATTTCGCCCCTCCAGACGATCACTGCTCCGATCGGCACTTCCCCGATTGCCGCAGCTTTTTCCGCCTCCTTAATGGCTTCCCGCATGTACTCTTCCTTCAACTCATCCATGTTCAACTACCTCGTCCCTTTTTACTCCTCGATCACGCTAAGCAAAACATCACTTGCCTGTTTCTTCTTCAGCAAAGCCTCGTGCATCCCGATCATGATGATCAGCATAATTCCCAGAAAAATCGGGAACAACGTAACACTGATATAGTTAGCGATCAAACCAAACAAGGGCGGCATCATCAAAGTCCCGACATAAGCCGCTGCCATCTGCACGCCGATGATCGCTTGTGATCGGTCTGCACCAAACAGCTCAGGTGTGGAATGAATAATGCACGGATAGATGGGCGCACAGCCTAGTCCAACCAGCACAAGACCCAATAGTGCCGTCGTTTCGCCAAACGGCAACAACAAAGCCAGCACGCCCGCAAGTATCAAGCCTTGCCCTAACCGAATCATCTGCGAATCCGTGAACCGCATGGTCAAGAAGCCACTGATTGCGCGTCCAACCGTGATTCCGATGAAGAATAAGCTTGCGAATCCGGCAGCCGTTTCGGTCGATAAGCCCCTGTGCAGGACAAGGTAGCTGCTTGCCCAAAGTGCCGTCGTCTGCTCCAAAGCGGAATAGCAAAAGAACGTGATCAGGATTTCCTTCGCTCCAGGAATCCTGAAAATCTGCCGCAAAGAAAGAGCCTTCCCATGCGTTGGCTGCTCCGTGCCCTCTTTGCTTGCAGCATTGTTCTTCCAAAGCGGCAGACTGAACAGGAGAATAGCCGTCAAAGCGACTTGAATAAACGCGATATAGTTATAGCCCATATTCCAGCGGTTCCCTCCGCTCAAAGCATAGGCCAGTACGTATGGTCCAAGCGAAGCCCCGACGCCCCACATGCAGTGAAGCCAGCTCATATGCCGGCTGGAATAATGCAGCGCAACGTAATTATTCAAGGAGGCATCCACTCCGCCTGCCCCCAACCCGTACGGAACAGCCCATAAGCAAAGCAGCCAGAAGGAATGACTCGCCGAAAAACCAAATAAAGCCGTCGCTGTCAAAGTGACACTGATGGCGGTCACTTTTCCGGTTCCGAATCTGCGCGTAAGCCGGTCACTCTGCAGACTGGAAATGATGGTGCCAGCCGCGATGATCATCGAAATGCCCCCTGCATAAGAAACCGGAACACCAAATTCGCCATACATCGTCGGCCAAGCGGAACCCAGCAACGCATCCGGCAGGCCCAAACTGATAAACGCAAAATAAATAATCGCCAAAAGCAAACTGAACATATCTGTTTATTTCCCTCCCAATCCATATCATTCCATTCGCTAATCATAGCATATTTCATATTATTTTCGCAAATTAGTGATAATTAATGGTAATAATGCTAAAATGGATGAAAAGCCTTCCAATCGTAGGCTATCCCGCAAAATGAGGTGACCGTGTGAACCAAAACGAACTCCTGCAGCTGTTCCCTGAAGCCAAAATCACGGCTGTGCCCAGTCTCGGGCCGGCTTATTTCACCCTGCCGTTCCAAAACCGTTGGGTGCATATACCGGAAAATACCTTGAGCGGCCGCGAAAAAGTCCTCCTGAAACAGCTGCTCCTGAACGGGGCGACTGCGGCTCCCGAAATCCCGAAAAATCCTTGGGCCCAGTTTTTGTTGGGCCATACGGCGGATGCACCATCCGGATTGGCGCAGACCCAACTGCTCCAGTTCAACCTCTCCTATCGGGAAGAGGACGCCGGCTTTTTCAATCAGGCACTGTGGCTCGATGCCTTCAGCCAGACATTGCCGCTCGTCCGCGAGTGCTTCTTTCTGGATAACAAAAACGGCGTCTTCATCCTCGACAGCCCGGAACCCTACTGCATCGATGAGGAACTGGCGGCGGTGCTCGATATTCTGGATGATGACTTCAGCCTGCGCACCGCTCTGTATCTGGGCCAGCGCTGGCCTGTCGATTCCAGCTTACCGCATCTTTTCGAAGAAGAGCGGAAAATATTCGCGGCCAGCCGCACGCTTGCGAAAGGCAGCAAAATCGCGACCCTTGCGGCCATCGCGCTCCCTTACTTCCTCTCGGAATCCGCAAACCAAAATTTGGTGCTGCAGGCTTTGCAGACCATGATCGATTCCGTCGACGGCACGCATGAGCTGATCACGGCGATGTGGCGGAACCAAGGCAACCTCTCGAAAGCGGCAGCCGATCTTTATCTGCACCGCAATACGCTCCAGTACCGGATCGACCGCTTTTTCGATGCGACCGGCCTTGCCTTGAAGAACATGGATAACCTAGCGCTGGCTTATCTCGCCATCGCTGCAGGAACAGGCTCTCATAGCAACTAACAAATGGACGGCCCCAATTGGAGCCGTCCATTTCCGCATATGAAATATGCCTCGGTTGTCCGATTTTTCCGGGTTATCCGACATTCTGCAACCCGCACACAAAAAAACAAGGATTGTCTCATCTGATAATGAGCCAATCCTTGTTCCACATGTTTATCTATGCAATCTGTCGCCTACGCTGTCTTTGACATCGCTGGCTTTTTCCCTCAAATCTGAGAACAGATCCAATGCTGATTCTTTCCAGTCACCTGTTCTGTCCACGACACGCAGGAAGCCGTCAATCTCTTCATCAGTCAAGTCCTCGATTGCCCGCAAAAGCTTTTGACTGCCTTTCAGATGGTCCTTCACAAAATTCTTCATGCGCTGACGGTTCAAGTAGGAGCCGATTTTGTCCACTGCCTCTTCCTCGTATGCCAAGGCTGCTGCAATCGCCGCAATCGCTGCTGTAGCACCCAAACCGACCAACAATGCCTTTCTGGAATTCTTCATCAATGTTCCCTCCTCTAACTTCTGTAACTATATATTAGCACAAACGGTAGCGATAGCCGAACAATAAGACTGTCTGCCAAATGAGGACATGCCGCTCTTAAGAATTTACAGGCACTTTTTTATCTTTGTTCTCTGCCTTGGCGGATTTCACCGCGATCCGGATAGCACCTTTTTGGGCACCGATCGTGACCGTGTCGCCGAATTTGATCAAGCCGCTCAGCATTTCTTCACTCAACTTGTCTTCGATTTCTTTTTGGATCGCGCGTCTGATCGGACGTGCGCCATATTCGGGATCGAAACCGGCTTTGGCGATGACATCGATGGCTGCAGGCGTGATG
Source organism: Trichococcus sp. (assembly GCF_055118575.1). Classification (NCBI taxonomy): domain Bacteria; kingdom Bacillati; phylum Bacillota; class Bacilli; order Lactobacillales; family Carnobacteriaceae; genus Trichococcus; species Trichococcus sp. The sequence goes on from NZ_JBSQPW010000047.1 coordinate 11,344, forward strand.
CGCACATGGATATCAAGATCCTTCAAGCGTTTTACGATGCTGTTCGCCATCAATTTAACGATTTCATGCAATTCGTCCTTCTCCAATGAGTGGAAGACGATCGTTTCGTCGATACGGTTCAGGAACTCCGGACGGAAGCTGTTTTTCAGCTCTTCGCGGATGCGTTTTTCCATGGCCTTGTAATCATGTTTGATATTCTTGGCCGCAAATCCGACCGATTTCTCATCGCGCAAGGCGGTCGCTCCCAAGTTGGAGGTCATGATCATGATCGTATTGCGGAAATCGACTTTGCGTCCTTTGGAGTCGGTCAAGTGGCCGTCATCCAAAACTTGCAGCAGGATATTGAAGACGTCCGGATGGGCTTTTTCCACCTCATCGAGAAGAATGACCGAGTATGGTTTTTGTCTGATTTTCTCCGTCAACTGCCCGCCTTCATCATAACCGACATAGCCGGGAGGGGAACCGATCAGACGGCTCGTGCTGTATTTTTCCATGTATTCGGACATATCCAAACGGACCAAGGCATCCTCTGTCCCGAACATCGCTTCAGCCAATGTTTTCGCCAACTCAGTTTTTCCGACCCCGGTAGGACCCAGGAATAGGAATGAGCCGATTGGACGATTCGGATCCTTCAGGCCGGAACGTGCGCGTCTGATGGCGCGGGCCACCGCACTGACTGCTTCGGACTGGCCGATGACACGTTCATGCAGCACCTTTTCCAACTTCATCAAACGGTCGCTTTCCTTTTGCTCCATCTGGTTGACCGGAATTCCGGTCCACAAAGCCACTACTTCAGCCACATCGTTTTCGGTCACTTTCAGATCGTAGTGCGTGATCGTTTGAGCCTGCTGCTCGACCATTTTTTGGAATTTCTGCTTTTTCGTCATTTCGCGTTTGCGGATGCGGGCAGCTTTGTCAAAGTCCTGGTTCAGGATCGCTTCTTCTTTGTCTTGCGCTAGCTTCGCGATTTCCATCTCGATCTTCCCGATCGGCGTATCCCCGTGCGTGACATCCAAGCGGACTTTCGCAGCGGACTCGTCGATCAGATCGATAGCTTTATCCGGTAATCTTCTGGAAGTGATGTAGCGAACGGACAGCTGGACAGCTGCTTTCAGCGCCTCATCGGTGATTTCCACACCATGGTGCTCCTCATAACGGGAACGCAAGCCGCGCATGATTTCAACCGATTCCTCAGGTGTTGGCTCATCGATATGGATAGGCGCGAAACGTCTTTCCAACGCCGCATCTTTCTCGATATATTTTTGATACTCATCAAGGGTCGTGGCACCGATCGTCTGCAACTCGCCCCTTGCCAATGCCGGTTTCAGGATATTGGAGGCATCGATTGCGCCTTCCGCTCCGCCTGCACCAATCAAGGTATGCAATTCATCGATGAAGAGAATGACATTGCCGTCATTGTAGATTTCGTCGATGATTTTCTTCATTCTTTCCTCGAATTCACCACGGTATTTTGTACCGGCCACCAACGAACCCATATCCAACATCATGATACGTTTGTTCGCCAAGGTATCCGGAACATCTCCGGCTACGATTTTCTGTGCCAAGCCTTCCACGATGGCGGTCTTACCGACACCGGGTTCCCCTACCAAAACAGGATTGTTCTTCGTTCTGCGGGAAACGATCTGCATGATGCGTCGGACTTCCTTATCACGTCCGACGATCGGATCCATCCGGTTTTCCCGTGCCAAATCGGTCAGATTGCGGGCCAAGGAATCCAAGGTCGGCGTTCCTTCTTCCACTTTCTCCGTCTTTTTGGCTGAACGCATATCCGGTTTTGTAGGCTGTTTGATGCCTAGTTTTTCATAGAGAGACTTGCGCAGCAGATTCGGATCGATCTGCAGATTTTTGATGATTTTGACTGCCAGAATTTCTTCTTTCAACAAGCCCAACAAAAGGTGTTCGGTTCCGACCAAGGGAACCCCCAATTTGTGCGCTTCGTTTGTCGCATACATAATGACTTTTTTTGCCCGAGGAGAAAATGGCAACGGCGCATTGAAGTCCTCCGTATTCATTTGACCGAAACCGGTCAGATGAACAATCTCTTCGCGGACTCCTTCCTCATCAATGTCATATCCACGCAACACTTTTCCGGCAATGCCTTCTTGTTCTCTGACCAGTCCGAGAAGCATGTGCTCCGTTCCGATGGATTGATGCTTGAATTTGTGCGCTTCTTCTGTTGCCAACAACAACACTTGGCTGGCTTTTTCTGTAAATAATTCATCCATTTTTAACGCCTCCTCTACGGGCTATCTATTCAAAACGCAAGCTGTTCAAGAAATTCTTCAACAGCAAGGCTCGTATTCTTTCTTCGTGTTCGCCTGTGTATGGGGCAAGTGACTTATCCAACACCGACAACATCAGGTTTCCTTCGCGTTTTGTGATGATACCGCGATTGTACAGATTTTGAGTTACCGCAAACGCATCTTTCTGAGTGATGCTTTCGCCGACTATCGCGATCAGCTTATCCAACAATTCAGCTTGATCCAGGATTTTGACCTTCATGATGCGTATATAGCCGCCCCCGCCGCGTTTACTTTCGACCGAGTAGCCTTGCTGCTCCGTAAAACGGGTATTGATGACATAGTTGATCTGTGAAGGTACACAATGGAAACGATCTGCCATTTCATTCCTTCTGATCTCAATTTGCTCTTCTGCATTCAGAATCTTTTTGATATATGCTTCGATGATATCTGACATGTTCTGACCATGCATGGAATGGACGCCTCCCTTCCCCTGACTAATTTTGACTATTATATGTTTATATTATGCTATTCCTACATAACTGTCAAATAGAACGGGCTGTACGAGGGCGTTTGCAGTAAACTGGGCAATAAAGCTGATGACCCAGTTTACTGCTTTCCGCTACCGCTGCAGCAACCTATTCCCCAACATTTCCAGCAGGATGATTGAGAATGTTCCTCATTATATAATGAAAGGAAAAAAACGGCAATAAATCCATGAGAAAAACTTACCCGGCTCATTCAGCAGGCCAATATCAACAAAAAATAGACGCAGAAACCATCGGAATGATTTCTGCGTCTATTCTTGTTTATCGGGAAGACAGGATTCGAACCTGCGACCCCTTGGTCCCAAACCAAGTGCTCTACCAAGCTGAGCTACTTCCCGGTAATAATCATGTAAAAATGCACCCAACAGGAGTCGAACCTGTAACCGCTTGATTCGTAGTCAAGTACTCTATCCAATTGAGCTATGGGTGCGTAAATTAAAATAAAAAAAAAGCGGAAGACGGGGTTCGAACCCGCGACCCCCACCTTGGCAAGGTGATGTTCTACCACTGAACTACTTCCGCGTTTTTTGGATGCCGGCTAAAGGACTTGAACCCTCGACCCTCTGATTACAAATCAGATGCTCTACCAACTGAGCTAAGCCGGCGTCTCAATATATTCAATTGTTCCATCATTATCGCAAGAATGATGAATGAGTTATGCAGGGCTCGAACCTGCGACCCTCTGATTAAAAGTCAGATGCTCTACCAACTGAGCTAATAACTCATGGATGGAGGTTGACGGGATCGA
>NZ_JBSQPW010000048.1:0-11767 GCF_055118575.1 Trichococcus sp.
GCTTTTGATGCACTGGTTGTCGGATAACCGCAACGTATCCGACAACCGCACCGCTTTTGATGCACTGCTTGTCGGATAACCGCAAGGTATCCGACAACCTCGGTATATTTTCCGTAAAACAAAGACCGGAGCTGCCGCAAAAGCAGGTCCGGTCTTTGTTTCATTCTTTTCCGGTATCTGATGTTTCCGGTTTGCCGGCTTCAAGCAGGACACGGTCGCGGATGGCGAAGAAGGCCACGACCATCAGCAGCACGCCGGAGATGGCCATCAGGATTTCGATTGCCATCCGGTCCGCCAGCGGCCCGAATACAAGCATCCCCAGCGGCATCATCGAGCTGGCGACCATGCTTTGGACGCCGAAGACCCGTCCTAGGAAATCTTCCTCGACTTTTTCCTGCAGCAGCGTCATGCTTGGTGCATTCAGGAGCGGAATGACGAGACCGACAAGCCCCATCAAGAAAAGATAGATCCAGAAATCCGGAATGACGCCCATCCCGAACGTGCACAAGCCCATGACCGCAATCGCCGCCGCAACAGAGTGGATCCGGTTCTTGAATCCGCCCCATGACGCGATCCAGAGGCCCCCACCGATCATTCCGATCGAAAAGGCAATCTCGATCGCCGTCAAGCGCCAAACGTCCTCCCCGAACGAACGCGCGACCTGCAAAGGTGACAGGAAAGATACCGGTGCCGCCATGAAGAAGGCAAGCGAAAAATAGAGGAACAGCCTTTTGATGAAAGTGTGGTTCTGGATGTAGCGGAAACCGAGTTTCATATCTTGCCAGTAATCGCTGACCTGCTCTTGACTGGCTTTTTCATGGGTCGGGACTTTCAGCAGGAACACCAGGATGGCGATCGCCAACGCTGCTGTCACGATATCGATCAGGAAAATGCCCTCCATCGGTGCAAATTGGTAAAGCGCGCCGCTGATCATCGGTGAAACTAGCATGACGACGGCCTGGATGCTGCCGTTGAGGCCGTTGATCCGAGTCAATTCCTTTTCCGGCACGATCTGCGGCAGGATAGCGCCGACCGCCGGCATCTGGATGCCCGCCCCGACTGCGCGGATGGCCGAGGTCGCCAACAGGATCCAGATCGAACGCTGTCCCGCCAAGAACAGTAGGACCAGCACCAAAGTCGAGAGCGCGGTGATGCCGTCGGAAAGGATGATCAGGCGCTTCCGGTTATAGCGGTCGGCCCAAACACCGGCGAACGGCGAAATGAAGAATGTCGGCAGAAAGCCGAAGATGGTCGATAAGGTCATGATGACGCCGGACTTTGTTTCCAAGGTCAGGTACCAGAATATCGCGTATTGGACAAGAGACGAGCCGAACAGGGAAATCGTCTGACTTCCCAAAAAGAGCGCGGTTTGACGCTGCCACTTTTCATATTCCATATTTTTTACCACACTGTTTGCACTTCCTTGTTGCGCGGACTGTGATGTGTCCCCAAAAATGACTGCGTTCACCTTCATTTGGAATCAAACGGCTGAACGTATGTTTCCATTCATGTTATACTATTCTCAACTAAAAGTAAAAGGATTGAAACGGATGAGCAGAGAAGAAATCAACCAAAAATTGGCGCTGCTGCCCGACTTGCCCGGCTGCTACATCATGCGGGACAAGGATGACGAAATCATCTACATCGGCAAGGCCAAAAATCTGAAGAACCGCGTGAAATCATATTTCCACAGCAAGCACGAAGGCAAGACGCAGCTGCTGGTCGCGGACATCGAACGCTTTGAAACGATCGTCACCAAGACGGACAAGGAATCGTTGTTGCTGGAGATTAATCTGATCAAGCGCTACCAGCCGAAATACAACATTAAGCTGAAACAAGGGACGATGTATCCCTACCTGAAGGTCACCAACGAAAAGGATCCGCAGCTCATCATCACTTCGACGGTCGAGGATGACGGCGGTATTTATTTCGGTCCCTATCCGCACGTCTACGCGGCATCGGAAACGCAGGAATTCATCCAGAAAATCTACCCGTTGCGCAAGTGCGCCAAGAATTCCAAGCGCGCCTGTCTTTATTACCATATGGGCCAATGCATCGGTTGCTGCGACCACGAGGTATCGAAAGAGGAATACGATGCCCAGATCAAACGCATCGCCGCATTCCTGAACGGCGAAGTCAGGGAAATCAAGAAGGATCTGCGGGAAAAAATGCACCGCGCCGCCGACAGCCTGAATTTCGAACAGGCCGCTGATTACCGCGATCAGATCAGCTACATCGAAGCAACCGTTGAAAAACAGACGGTCATGTCCCGCGACTACACGAACCGCGACGTCTTCGCCTCCCATATGGACAAAGGCTGGCTCTCGATCCAGGTCTTCCTGCTGCGCCAGTCCTCGATCATCAAACGCGAAGCCGCCCTTTTCCCTTGCTACGACACGCCGGAGGAAGAACTGGCTTCCTTCATCATGCAGTTCTATCAGGATCCCAACCATATCCTGCCGCAGGAGATCCTCGTGCCCAAAGGCGTCGATACGGAGCTGCTGCAGGAAGCGCTGGGGACGAAAGTGCATACCCCGGTCCGCGGCAGCAAGCGCAGCATCCTCGAACTTGCGATCACGAACAGCGAACTGGCGCTGACGGAAAAGTTCATGCTGATCGAGCGCGACAAGCACAAGACGGTCGGCGCCATCCAGGAACTTTCCGAGGCGCTCGGCATCGAATATCTGGAAATCATCGAATCGTTCGACCATTCGAACATCCAGGGCACCAATCCGGTTTCGGCGATGGTGGTCTACAAGGACGGCAAGCCGGAACGCAAAAACTACCGGAAATACAAAGTCAAGACGGTCGAAGGCAGCAACGAATTCGCGACGACCCAGGAAGTCATCCGTCGCCGCTACAGCCGTTTGCTGCGCGAGGGACGCCCGATGCCTGACCTGATTCTGATGGACGGCGGCAAGGTGCAGGTGCATGCCGCCAAGGAAGTGCTGGAGGATGAACTCGGTCTGGACATCCCGGTGGCGGGCATGGTCAAGGACACGAAGCACAAAACCTCCTCGCTCATCTTTGGCGAGAAGGATGAAATCGTGGAGCTCAATCCGAACAGCCAGGCCTTCCATCTTGTGCAGCGGATCCAAGAGGAAGTCCACCGCTTCGCGATCACTTTCCATCGCCAAGTGCGCGCCAAAAACAGTATCGCTTCGCAGTTGGACCAGATTGAAGGCGTCGGACCGAAAACCCGCACGAAAATCCTGAAGCATTTCAAGACGATGAAGAACATCCGCGAAGCCAGCTACGAAGACCTCAAAGCGTTGGGCATCCCCGAGAAGACGGCCTTGCTGATCAAGGAAGAACTCGGCGAACTGAACGATTGACGGTTCAATTCGGCATCGTTGCGGCTCCATTAACGAAGCCTTTGCGCTGAAATTTTCCAAACTGGCGAAACGTGCTATAATGTAGAGTAGTCCACGGAAAATCCCGTGATAGAACTCGCGCTGGAGGAGGCGTTACTGATGAAAATATTTACCGATAGTGCTTGTGATTTGGCTTATGCCTATCTGCAGGAAAATGATGTGGAAGTCTTCCCGTTGACCACGCTGCTGGATACCGGCGAATACGAGGACATGATCGAAATCCAAGCCGACAAAGTCTATGAAATGATTGCACGCGGCGGTCATCCGAAAACGAGCCAAGTATCCTTGGAAAAATTCCTTTCCGGTTTCCGGAAAGCGGCCGAATCCGGTGAATCAGGCATCTACATTTCCCTTTCCGCCAAACTTTCCGGCACCTACCAAGCAGCCTTCTTGGCTTACCAGCAACTGAAAGAGGAGTTCCCGGACTTCGATCTTCGGCTGGTCGACTCCATGAGTGCTTCCGTTGGTGAAGGTTTGTCTGTTGTAGAAGCGGTCGAAATGCGTGAAGCCGGCTTCACTTTGGATGAGATCGAAGCGCGCGTGCGTTTCACGGCAGCCAATGTCGTGTCCCTTTTCACCGTCAAGGATCTCAATTACCTGGCGGAAGGCGGTCGGCTTTCGAAATCCAGTGCCTTTTTTGGAGGGCTGCTGAATATCCAACCTTTGTTGGAGGTCATCAACGGGGAACTGGTGCCCGTCGAAAAACTGCGCGGACGCAAAAAGGTGATGAACCGGATGTATGAACGATTGCGCGATGAGGCGGACATGATCCAAGATCAAAACGTCTTCCTTTGCCATAGCGATGATCCGGAAGCCATAGAGGAGATGCGGCAACACATCGAATCACATTTCCATCCGCGCCACATCTATGTGAACACGATCGGTGCCACGATCAGCTCGCATACCGGGTTGGGGACGCTTGGATTGTTCTACCTCAAGAAATATGAATAAAAGCTTTTGTCTTAACGTAAAAAGCGGCCGTCTTTTGCAGATGGCCGCTTTTTTGTTGTCTTTTCGGTAGCTTCAATTGATGGATCACATACGACCGGCTTACTTGTCGGTGGATTGTGGATGCAACCTCCGGCGAACTCGTAGATACTCATTTGTTCCGGCCGCTTCGTTTACTTATTGATGTACGTGCTGATGATCCGGACAAATATCGGCATCAACAGGATGACTGAGAACAGACGGACAAGGTGAATAGAGGATACGACAATCGTGTCTGCCTCAAAAGCTGCCGCCAAGATAGTCATGTCCGTCAATCCGCCCGGAGAAGTCCCCAGCAATGCCGTTATCAGATCGATCCCGGCCACTTTATGCAGGATGTAGCCCGCGATCACTCCCACCGTCAACAGAATCAGCACCGAAGTGACAGCAGGGAAAAATACCTGTTTCATTTCAGCCAAACTGCTTTTCGTGAAGTTCATACCGATAGTTCCGCCGATGATGATTTGGCCGATGATCTTCAGATTGGCCGGCATATAGCCCATCTGCGAAAAATAATTGTAGATGGCGACCGCGACCAACGAACCGATCATCCCTCCTGCCGGCACACGGAAACGGATCCCTGCCCAGCCTCCGATGAATGCTACAATCAATGTACCCAATAGTTTCCCAAAATTCATACGCATGCGCTCCCTTATGTCAGAATGACCCTTTCTATTCATTTTCGACTTTCCGGCGAAATAGTCAAGGTCATTTCGGCACAAAAAAGGGATCACCGTGTTCTTTAGGTGTTCCCCTTCACTTTTGCAGCTAGTATTATATAAAAAGTTGGCCAATTTCACGGTTAGCCCTGGATAAATCCGTTCCGCTTTTCTTACCATTCGTATTTCTTTTTCTTGGGCGGCGGGAACGGCAGGATGATGCCTTGGCCCTGTTCAGTCGGTTGCGCCTGGAAAAAGGTACGTTTCAGTACGATGGTGATTTTTGGCCGTTCCATTTCGATTGTCGGCGATTCAAGGATCGCGTAAAGTCGCTCTTCGGCATCAATCAGGCTCGCCAGGACAGGATTCTCCGAGCGCGGCACATATCCCAGCATATAACCGGCTTGCGTCGCGACGGCGATTGCATTCGCATCGTACGCATTATCGGCCTCCCGGACAAGCTGCAACAAGTCCCCTGTTTTCAGAAAATCGGCGACTCCGCTCAACTCGTGGAACTGCGTGCCGGCGATGTAGGTATGCAACAATTCCTTATCCGTATGGGCCTGGCTCAACGGCGGCTGCTTTGCCTTCAGATAGCGGCTTTCTTTTTGGTTCTTCAGATTTTCCGGCTGCAGCAGTTTGTCGATCTGCCGCTTCAGTTTGATGTTCGGCTCCTTTTCAAGCGCAACCTGGAGTTCACGTTCTACCTGGTCGGACCATTTTTTTCGGTGCTGCTGCAGCACCTGGACAGCCTTTTTGCGCACGCCGGCATGGCGGTAGTGGATGCCGCGGATGCACCAAATTTCATTGTATTTCCGTTTTTCGCTCATCACCTCGAACAGGCGCAGCAGCCACTCGTCCGCGCGCATCAGATCGGTGACGCTCGGATTTTCCGGCTCCTCCATTTCCAGCGGGAGACCGTAAAGATCCGGGTTCAGGATCGCATCCAGATATTCGCAGACATCGTCGAAATAGAGCTCGGGATTGATTTTCAGGAAGAAGTCGAGCATATTGAAGCCCAACGGTTGCCGACTCAGTACTTCCATGAAGGCCTGAAAATCGGGATGCATGTTCAGGTAGACGAGCACTTTCATGATCAGGTTATCCGATTCCTTCGGTGCGGAAATTTCCTGATAGACGATGTGGCGCCATTTCGGCTGATGCAGGAAACTCTCGACTCTGTGCACCAGCTTTTCGTAGCGGGAGATACGGACATCCCACATGGTTTTTGTGCGGCGGTATTTCGTTTCATTTTGACTGATGAAGTCGTAATCCTGCTGCCAGTACTCGACTGTCTGGTACCAGATGCTGACGAGCGCACCCAAGTCGATAAAATTTGCCGCATAGTCGCGCTTATCGATGAACCTGTACAGGAAGTCCAGCTGGGCATCGATGGTCACGCTGTCATTGTTGTAGTCGGCATAACAGATCAAGTAGGCGAAATCCGTGAAATTGGCGGCAGTGATTTCCGTCTTTTTGAAGTAAACGCGCATATCCGCTTTCTGAATGCAAAGATTGGCGTAGATATTGGCGAGAAAATCACTCTTGATGCCTTCATGAAGCATCCAGTGCTGCTGCTCCCAAGTGACCGGCTTCAGCAGGAACATGGCCGCCAGCTTCCCATAGCCAACCGTGTGCTTCGCCAATTCAAAGATGAAGTTGTTCTGCAAAGGGAAGACGTATTGGATGCTCTCGAGCACGTACAAAGTGTAATCGCTGTGGTAACCCAGTGTCCGCATAATCTGCTTGGTCGTGTCGTACGGAAAGAACCCCAAAAGGATGATACCCAATTTCACTTGTTCCGGATCGGTACCGCTGCGGGCGAGCCGCATACCGAGATGGTAAAGCCGCTCCCTTGCAGCTGATTCCGCTTCCAAAGTGACGCGTACCCTTTCACGCAATTCTATGAAATAACTGCAGATCGGATAATGCTCCAGGAAATGGTGCAGGACGGGATCTGTCAGGATAGTATCTTCTTTGTTGACAAGGTCTTTCAGGATGCCGCAGCACTCCTTGGCCAAATCCTCTTTCCGCCAAAAAGGGATCCCTTCGGATGCAAGGACGTAAAGCACATCCTTTTGCCCAGCCGTCCGTTCATCCTGGAAACGATAAGGCAGACCAGGCTGTTCTTCCTTTAGCCGGCAGATCGTCTCGAAAATACTCTGGTTATTTTCCAAATGGCAACCCTTCTTTCCTGTTCACTCCGATGCTCTCTTCCTTTCAATATTACCATAGATTGCAGTATGCCACTATGTTAGTTTGAAAAATTATTAAATTAACGTGAGGGAAATAAGCAAAAAAACTCCCCGGATAAAGGGAGTTTGATGCGAAATAAGCATAATTTTAAAGTGCGGCTGCATAAACGGCTCTTGCATCCTCGGTAGTGAAGTCCCCACGTTCGGAAATGTTCTCTTTCTTGTGGCGGACAAGTGCTTCCACCAGACCCGGAATTGCAGTTTCATCCAGTTCCACATCCGAGAAGCGGATCGGTGCGCCAAGACTGGCGAAGAAGTCTTCGGTCTTTTTGATCGCCAAATCGATTTTTTCTTCGTCGGTAAGATCGGAATCACCGCGGATATCCCACACGCGTTCCGCATACTGCAGCAATTTGTCCCACTTCTGCTGCTTGCGGACTTTCATCATAGCCGGAAGAACGATCGACAACGTGCGCGCATGATCGATCCCGAACGCCAACGTCAGCTCATGCCCCAATTGATGAGTCGCCCAGTCCTGGGGAACACCGGGGGAAATGAAACGGTTCAGTGCATTCGTGGCCGTCCACATGAAATTGGCGCGGGTCGCATAGTCGTGGTTGTCCTCATCGACTACGTCCGGGCCGATTTCAATCAATGTCTGCAGCAGCCCTTCTGCCCAACGGTCCTGGACTTTAGCATCAATCGGATACGTCAGATAGGCTTCCATCACATGGATGAAGGAATCAATGACGCCGTTTGCCAGTTGGCGTTTCGGCAATGTGTATGTCGCTTCCGGTTCCAGAATGGAGAATTGTGGATAAGTATGTGGACTGGCGAAACTGATCTTCGCTTGCTTTTCCACAAAGGTCACGACCGAGTTGTTGTTCATTTCCGATGCCGTGGCGGGCAGCGTCAATACCGTCCCGAAAGGCAAGGCTTTTGTGACAGGCAAGCCCTTGCCGACGCCGCTGCCGAACATATCGACAGGATCGCCGTCGAACACGGCACCGGCTGCAACGAACTTCACGCCATCGATGACGCTGCCGCCGCCGACCGCCAACAGATAGTCGTAGCCTTCCGCTTTGATCTTGTCGACTGCTTGTATCAGCGTTTCGTAGGTCGGATTCGCCTCGATGCCGCCGAATTCAGCCCATGCGCGGTTGCCCAGTGCTTCGACAACGCGATCGAAGGTGCCGAACTTCTTGACGCTGCCGCCACCGTACAGTATCAATACTTTCGCGTCCTGCGGAATCAGGCCATCGATGCGCTTGATCTGATCTTTGCCGAATACTATTTTTGTAGGATTTTGAAACTCAAAATTACGGATTCCGTTTTCCAATCTCATCACTCACTTTTCATCTGTTATTTTTTCATTGTAGCACAGCCACGCGGATAATCCATCTGGGATGCTCGGGCAGTTCCCCCCGCCGGCGCCGACAGCCGGTTTGTGTGAGCACCGGTGAACACGTCCTTCGTCGGAGAAAAGCATCCCAATCAAACCCCCAACTCTGATGGAGGCAGCTTCCCCGGAGTTGAGCCATATTTGCTTCACATTACGTTCGGTGAGCCATGCGCTCACCGGAGCTGAAGCCCGGTTGCAACACCGTACTCCGGCGGACGCCGGAGCGCACAAAAAATAGGGACCGCTGGGCGGCCCCACATACTAACGCTTATTTCTTCAGAATACGGATACTGTTGAGGACAGCCAGCACGGTCACGCCAACATCAGCGAAGACCGCTTCCCACATGGTGGCGACACCGAACGCGCCGAGAATCAGGAACAGCCCTTTGACGGTCATCGCGAAAATGATGTTCTGCCAGACGATTTTGCGTGTTTCCTCCGCCACGGTAATTGCGGTCAAAATCTTGGAAGGCTGATCGTCCATGATGACGATGTCCGCAGCTTCGATGGCGGCATCGGATCCCAAACCGCCCATCGCCATTCCGATATCGGAACGGGCCAGCACCGGCGTATCGTTGATGCCGTCGCCCACGAAGATGACTTTTTCGCCTTTCTGTTTGCTCGCCAACACTTCCTCCAGCTTCGTCACTTTGTCCTGCGGAAGCAATTCCGTATGGACTTCATCGATGCCGATTTCGTTGGCGACTGCTTCGCCCACCGCACGGGAATCCCCAGTAAGCATGATCGTGCGGATACCTCTCGCCTTCAAGCCAGCGATTGTGGCCTTCGCATCAGCTTTGATGGCGTCTGCGATCAGGATGTAGCCGGCATATTGTTTATCCACAGCGATATGCACAACCGTCCCGGTTTCATGAGCCGGCGTATGGCTGATAGCGAATTTCTCCATCATTTTGGCATTGCCGACCAGGATTTCCTGCCCATCGACGACGACCTGCAGACCGTGACCGGGGATATCATTTGTGGAAGAGATGCGGTCTTCAACTATCGCTTTCCCGTAAGCTTCCTTGATGGAGTCGGCAATCGGGTGGCTGGAATGCAGTTCCGCATAGGCTGCCAGCTCCAGCAAGCGCTCCTCCGTCAGTTCTCCGACGCTTTCGATCCGGGTCACAGCGAATTTGCCTTCCGTCAGCGTTCCGGTCTTGTCCATCACGACCGTTTTGACATCATTCAGTCCTTCGAGGAAGTTGCTGCCTTTGACGAGGATGCCTTTGCGAGACGCTGAACCGATGCCGCCAAAGAAGCCGACCGGAATCGAAACGACCAAAGCGCACGGACAAGAGATGACCAGAAAGATGCTGGCCCGGTAAAGCCATTCCTGGAAGCTTTCGCCCGGGAACAAGAGCGGCGGCAGCACCGCCAGCAACACGGCCGCGATGACAACGACCGGCGTGTAGTAACGGGCGAATTTGGTGATGAAGTTTTCTGTCGGCGCTTTTCGGCCGCTGGCGTTCTGCACCAAATCCAAAATTTTGACGACAGTGGACTCAGCAAACGGCTTTTCCACCGCTACTTCGATGACGCCGTTTTTGTTGATGAACCCGCTCAGGATGCTGTCGCCGACCTTTACGCCGCGCGGTACCGATTCTCCGGTCAATGCCGAGGTGTCGACTGCCGAACTTCCGCTGACAATTTTCCCGTCCAACGGCACCTTCTCGCCGGGCCTGATCAAGATGATGTCACCGATTTTGACGGTTTCCGGCGCGACTTTTTCGATGCCGCCAGCTGTTTTCACATTTGCGTAATCAGGCCGGATGTCCATCAATTCGGCGATGGAGCGGCGGGATTTATCGACCGCGATATCCTGGAACAGTTCACCCAATTGATAGAACAGCATGACAGCCACGGCTTCCGGATATTCCTGGATATAGAAAGCGCTCAGTGTGGCAATCGTCATCAAGAAATTCTCGTCAAACAACTGGCCGTGCTTGATGTTCAGTAGCGCGCTCCAAATGATATCATAGCCCGCAACCAAGTACGCGGTCACATACAATACCAGCGAAATCGTGCCACTACCCGGAATGAAAATCGCCGCCAGCAGAATCCCAAATCCGACAAGCAGTCGGATAACGGCTTTCCGGATTTCGTCCTTATCCCCTTCACCGTGTGCATGGCTATGCCCATGGCTATGTCCATGGCTGTGCCCATCAGCATCATCGGAGTCAGAGTCATGCGGGTCTTCGACATTCTCAGCAGCTATCGTTTCAGCCGATCGGACCGCCATTACCGGCAGGCCATCCGCTCCGATCGGCGCACCGCTTTTTTTCAGAGTCGGATGGATATCCGGCTCCAGCACACCGAGTTTTTGTTTCACTTTCGGCAAAATTTCGTTCTCTTGTTCCTCTTCGATTTCGATCCGCAATGTCTTCGTCATGAAGTTCACATTGCTTTCCAGGATCCCTTCTATTTTTGCGATGCCGGTTTCCACTTTGTTGGCACAATTGGCGCAATCCAATTCGTCCAAATACCATTCAATCTGCTTTATTTTGTCAGACATCCGTACCCCTCCTCAGGCCTAAGCATTCGTACTCTTTATCCGAAAACGGAATCATTCCGCATTACATATGAATTGTTATTCATGTGTTTTCTATATTATATTCTGTCAGGTTGCGTATGTCAATTTGGGTCAGCCAATATTTAACCGTTCTTCTCGATATTGCGTAAAGGATAAACTTCAGCAGCTGAGGGCAATGTCATTAACTTAAGCACCATTACAACTGAAAAAAAAGAGGATGCATTTCTGCTTCTCTGCTTCTTTTGATTGCGAGGCCAAATTGTTGAATATTCCTCAGCTATTCGATAATTTCGGTCCTACAGGATGTGAAATTGTTGAATGTTTTTCGACATTCGATAATCTTGGCTTAATCGGGAATCAAATTGTCGGATCCACCTCACCTATTCGACAGTTTGGCTTGGCGGACGGAGCATTTCTTCTGAAGTCTGGTCGCCAATCCCATCCTGTTACCACCTTCTCCTTGTTTGTCAATCCCATTAAGTTAATGACATTGCAGCTGAAACCTTTTTTTTAGGAACAATCGAGTAGGAGGAGCCTAACGGCTCCGACCTCTCACACCACCGTGCGTACGGTTCCGTACACGGCGGTTCAATATCTTAAGTGAGCAGACTCTGCCA
>NZ_JBSQPW010000049.1:0-11334 GCF_055118575.1 Trichococcus sp.
CTGGCCATCATTTTAGGCGCATGAAACATTTTGGAAACCTGTGAAACACCTACGGTGAAGCACTTTTCAATTCGAAAAATTTTATACTTTCCTGCTATACAAAAAAGGTCCGGAACCGAAGTCCAGACCTTTCCATATGACATGCGGAATATTAACGACGTCTTTCTCTGATACGAGCAGCTTTTCCGTGTAATGCGCGCAAGTAGTAAAGTTTTGCACGACGCACTTTACCGAAGCGAACGACTTCGATTTGAGCTACACGTGGCGTATGCAATGGGAATGTACGTTCCACACCGATACCGTTGGAAATTTTACGTACTGTATATGTTTCGCTGATTCCGAATCCGCGACGTTTGATGACTACGCCTTCGAATAATTGGATACGTTCTCTTGTTCCTTCGACTACGCGAGCGTGGACGCGAACAGTGTCTCCAGGACGGAATGCAGGAATATCACTACGTAATTGCCCTTGTGTAATTGCTTCAATCAATGGTAATTGACTCATGTTTTTTTCTCCTTCCAACCGACATTCATACACAATCATTCTGCACAGCGGAATATCGTTTTATCGAGCAGTCTCTCTGCTCACCTGTAGAATTCTACCACAATAATTTTGACGTGTAAAGTATTTTTCATTTACATTGTTTGAATTTCAGGGCGCGTTATTGCACTTGCTCGTCAGCCTTTTCTTCCAGGAATATCTCATCCAACCACGCTTGCTGTTTTTTCGACAAGGTAATCTTTTTCAGCATTTCTGGACGCCTCAGCCAAGTTTTGCGCAAAGATTCCTTTTCTTGCCAGTCAGCAATTTTTTGGTGGTTGCCGCTGAAAAGCACTTCAGGAACGACATCTCCGCGGAAATCGCGCGGTCGCGTATACTGGGGATGCTCGAGCAGGCCCGTCGAAAAAGAATCGGTCTTGTTCGACTGTTCATTCCCTAACACCGCCGGCAATAACCGGACCGTCGCATCAATCATGACCATCGCGCCCAGTTCGCCGCCGGTCAAAACATAATCTCCGATCGAGATTTCGTCCGTCACATGTTGCTTGATACGCTCATCGAAGCCCTCGTAATGGCCGCAGATGAAGACAAGGTGCTCTTCCTCGGCGAATTCCTCAGCCAGTTCCTGATTGAAGGTTTTTCCGGATGGATCCAAAAGAACGATTCTTTTTTTTGTTTCGGGCGAATGGACCTCGATGTCCGTCAGCGCGTCCACTATCGGTTGCGCGCGCAACAGCATGCCCGCCCCACCGCCGAAAGGATAATCATCGACGGAATTGTGTTTGTTTTCGGAATAATCGCGGAAGTTCGTGCAAGTGATTGAAACACGACCGCTCTCGATCGCTTTTCCGATGATCGATTCGGACATCGGGCCTTCGAACATCGCCGGAAACAACGTCAATACATCTATCTTCATCAGTCCATCATTCCTTCTAGCACGTGGATTGTCACCTGTTGTTCTTCCAGGGATACCTTCTCGACTACAGAAGCGATATAAGGCACCAACAGATCTTTTTGGCCCGGTCTGGATACAACCCAAACATCATTGGCCCCAAGCGGCAAAATTTCTTTGATGGTCCCCAATTTTTCGCCGGCATCACTGACGACAGACAATCCGATGATTTCATGATAATAGAACTCATGATCCGATAGGTCCTCCAACTGCGATTCCGAAACTTTTAGGGTTCCCCCTTTGAACGGCTCGACTTCTTCGATCCGGTTATAGCCCTCGAATGTCAGCATGTTGAAATTCTTGTGCACCCGGTGGCTGGCAACCTTTAACGTGATCGGCTCGCTGTTATCGCGGAACAGGTAAAGCGTAGCCCCTTTTTTGTAACGTTCATCCGCAAAGTCAGTGCTCGAAATAACACGCACTTCACCCTTTAGTCCTTGCGTATTCACAACTTTTCCGACATCATAAAATTTATCCATTTTTCACCTCTCCTTACTGAATCGTCCTGCAAAAAAATCTGTACATAATAAAATAGAAGGGATAATTGCTACAATTGTATCATCATCCGCTTCTATCTATTCGCTATTAAGTTAGGCATCCACTGAGTGGAAAAGACCGGACCCGCAATCGGAGCGGATTATTCGGCCCCTTCGATTACAAGGCGGACACGTTTTGTGCCTTTGGTTCTGACACTGTATACAATTGTACGGATCGCTCTGGCGACACGTCCCTGTTTCCCGATCACACGGCCGACATCTTCGGCATCAAGATGCAAGTGATATTCCATGAACTCACTTGTCTCTTTGATTTCGATGGACATCTTGTCATCATGGACGATCAAAGGTTTGACAATTGTCAGGATTAAATCTGAAATTTCAGGCATTTAAACCACCCTTTTATTTAGCTAACTTAGAGTCGTGGAATTTTTTCATAATACCTTGTTGAGAAAGTAAGTTACGAACTGTATCAGAAGGTTGTGCACCCTCAGCTAACCATTTCAAAACCAACTCTTCGTCAAATTTAACTTCAGCTGGTTCAACAACTGGATTGTATGTACCTACTTTTTCGATGAAACGTCCATCACGTGGAGAACGTGAATCAGCTACAACGACGCGGTAAAACGGGTTTCTTTTAGAACCCATACGTTTTAAACGAATTTTAACTGCCATTTATATAACACCTCCATATATCTATATCTCACATTTTTATATATTACCAGTTTTCATTTTAGTTGTAAAGTATTTTTTCTTTACACTACCTATTATTTTTTCTTTTTCTTCTTTTTGTTCATCCGTCTGGCCATCTGCTGCATGGCAAGTTTACCCATCTTGCCTTTCGGGCCTTGACCAAGCAGACCTTCCATCCCTGCAAAATTGCCTTTGGACATCTTGTTCATCATATCTCTGGATTCGTTGAACTGCTTGATCAGACGGTTGACTTCCGCCAATGATCTTGCGGAACCTTTCGCAATCCTTCTGCGCCTGCTTTGGGACAGAAGCTCAGGGTTTTCGCGTTCAGCGGGCGTCATCGACAGCACGATCGCTTTCATGTGAGCGACATCTTTAGGATCGATCTTCATTTGATCCAGTCCCGGAACATTGCTCATGCCCGGTATCATCTTCAGAAGGTCCTCAAGCGGCCCCATGTTGGTGACCTGATCCATCTGCTCAATGAAGTCATTGAAATTGAAGGTATTTTCGCGTATTTTTGCGGCCATTTCTGCAGCCTTAGTCTCATCAAAATCTTGTTGTGCGCGTTCGATCAATGTCATCAGATCGCCCATGCCCAGGATTCTGGAAGACATGCGTTCAGGGTAGAATGGTTCAAAATCTTCCAATTTCTCTCCTTGACCCGTAAATTTGATCGGCTTTCCGGTTACGGAACGGATGGACAACGCAGCCCCTCCGCGCGTGTCCCCATCCAGTTTGGTAAGGATGACACCGGTTATGCCGAGCTGTTCATTGAAGGATTGTGCCACGTTTACGGCGTCTTGCCCCGTCATGGCGTCCACCGTAAACAGAATCTCGGTAGGATTGACTGCAGCTTTGATGTTCTTCAGCTCTGTCATCAATACTTCATCCACGTGCAGACGTCCCGCCGTATCGATGATGACCAGATCGCGGCCATCGAGTTTGGCCTGTTCAACGGCTTGTTTCGCTATGTCCACCGGATTTGCCTCGGTTCCCAATGCATACACCGGGAAATCCAATTGTTTACCCAAAGTCTGCAACTGATTGATGGCCGCTGGACGATAGACGTCGGCGGCTACCAGCATTGGGCGTTTGTTTTCTTTTTTCTTCATGTAGTTGGCAAGTTTCCCGGCAGTCGTTGTCTTACCGGCACCCTGCAGGCCGACCATCATTACAACGGTCGGTGGCTTGGCGGAAAATTGGAATGGTTCTTGCTGCCCGCCCATCAATTCCGTCAGCTCTTCGTTGACGATTTTGATGACTTGTTGTGTCGGCGAAAGCGACTCGAGCACGTCGGAACCCAACGCCCGTTCGTTCACTTTTTTAACGAATTCTTTTACGACTTTAAAATTCACGTCGGCTTCCAGCAAAGCCAGACGTACTTCACGCATCATTTCCTTCAGATCGGCTTCCGTGATTTTGCCTTTTTTGCCGATTTTGGTCATCGCGCCTTGGAGACGCTCGGACAACCCTTCAAATGCCATATTTGCCACTTCCTTACTGTTTATTCGTCTTTGTCATCCAGTTCTTCCAGATTGTTGATCAAGCTCTGTAAAGTTCTGTCTGCGGGATAGGTTTCTTCGGCGTAATTCGCCAGTTCGTCCAACTTTTTATTTCGGAGGCTATAGTTTTGCGCCAATTTCAACTTCTGCTCATAATCCATCAGAATCTTTTCGGTGCGCTTGATGTTGTCGTACACCGCCTGCCTGCTGACCTCGAATTCTTCAGCGATTTCGCCTAACGAATAGTCATCGCCATAATACAAAGAAAGATAACCTTTCTGTTTGTTCGTCAACAGAACATTATAGAATTCATAAAGAGTATTCATATTATTGGTTTTTTCCAGTTCCATCAGAATACCTTCCTTCTCGTACGGATTGTCAAGAAAAAATCTTTACACTTCATTAGATTACCGATTTTGCCAAACTTAGTCAACCACAAATTGTACCGCGGTCTTACTGCCGCAACAAAAGTAAGGTCAGGCCGGCAATCGCATCGGGATTGTCGGCCTGACCAGGCTTATGTCGCCTTTTGCTATGAAACGTGCCTAAGCCGGCGGGACAACCCGCTTGCCTATTTTTTCTCTAGCAGATCCTTTACGAGTCCATAGATGTATTGTTCCGGATCGAAGGCCTGCAGATCATCCAGGCCTTCGCCCAAACCCACAAATTTGACGGGTATATCCAATTCCTGACGGATCGCTAGGATGACGCCGCCTTTCGCCGTGCCATCCAATTTCGTCAGGATCAGGCCGGTGACATCTGTCGTTTCTTTGAATTGTTTCGCTTGGATCAAAGCGTTCTGTCCCGTCGTGGCATCCAGCACCAACAACGTTTCGGTTGCGCCGCCGGGGATTTCCCTGGCAATGATCCGATTGATTTTCTCCAATTCCTTCATCAGGTTCACTTTGTTCTGGAGTCTTCCGGCAGTGTCGATCAGGAGATAGTCGTACTTTTCTTCTTTGGCTTGCTTCAAGGCATCATATACGACGGAAGCCGGATCACTTTTTGCGTCGCTGGTCACGACCGGAACGCCTACACGTTCGCCCCAAACTTCCAGCTGTTCGATTGCGCCAGCCCGGAAAGTATCTCCGGCCGCCAACAAGACCTTATTCCCTTTATTCTTCAACTGATGAGCATATTTGCCGATGGTCGTCGTTTTCCCCACCCCGTTTACACCCACAAACAGGATGACGGTCGGCCCGTTCTCATTTGTTTTGATGGTAGGCAATTCCGTCTGGCCTTTTTCATAGATTTCGACCATTTTTTCGATGATTACATTCTTCACTTGTTCCCCTGTGCGCACGTTCTTCATTTTGACTTCATCACGCAGCACATCCGACAGTGCTAGCGTCATATCAAACCCGACGTCTGCGGAAATCAGTGTTTCCTCCAAATCGTCAAAGAATTCTTCATCCACTTCTCTGAAGCCGGCGAACAGTTCATTCATCTTCTCGGAAAAGCTTTTGCGTGTCTTCTCCATGCCTTTGTCGAATTTATCGATGACAATCTTAGTTTCTTCGGTTACCGGTGTCTGAACGACATCTTCACCTGTAAATGCACGTTTTATGCGATCAAATAATCCCATCTGAACACTTCCTCTCTTATGCCAGGCTGTCTTTACGCAAAGACGAACGTTTCGATAGCGTGTGCGACGCCATCTTCTGCGTTTGTCTTCGTGACGAAACTCGCCCGTTCCTTGATTTTGTCGGGAGCGTTGCCCATCGCGACACTTACGCCCGCAAAATCCAGCATCGCCAAATCATTCTCCTCATCCCCGCAAGCCATCACCTCATCGGCAGTGAACCCCAAGTGATCGCACAAAGCCGCTATCCCGTTGCCTTTATCGACTTCAGGATGCATGACTTCAAACAGAAGCGGACGTGATTTCATCATCGAATATCTACTGTAGAAGTCCGCTGGTATTTTGGCGATCGCTTCATCCAAGACAGCAGGAGCAATGCAGAAAACAACCTTATTGAATGCATGTTGTTCCTGAAAATCTTCAATCTTTTTCTCAATGAACGGCAAGCTCGAACTCTGCAGGCTCTTATACAAGGACTCCCTGCCTTCCGGGTATTCCGGTTCGTATACGAATTCCAGGTCCAGCATGTTCATCGGGATATTCAGTTCCTTGCTCAAATCATAGAGTTCCACGATCTGACCGTAATTCAGTACCTTTTGGGAAATGATTTCCGATGTCTTATTTTTTTGGACCAAGCCACCGTTGTAGGTGATGGAGTAATCTTCTGCTTGAAGCAGGTCCAGTTCATCCACGTAAGCCTTGATGCCCATGAGTGGACGTCCTGTGCACAGGACGATCTTTACGCCGGCTTCCCTGGCGCGGTGGATGGCTTGCTTGTTCGCTTCGCTGATTTCTTTGTCTGGATTCAGCAAGGTGCCATCCAAGTCGAGTGCTATCAATTTAATCATTTATCTTCATCCCCTTAACCTATGTCTTCATAATCTTCAAATTTGACTGATGCCAAACGGGAAACCCCGGAATCCTGCATGGTCACACCGTACAATGCATCCGCTTCTTCCATCGTTCCCTTGCGATGGGTGATCACGATGAACTGTGTCAATTCGGTCGATGCGGCCAAGTATTTTCCGAAGCGGGATACATTCGCCTCATCCAAGGCAGCCTCCACTTCATCCAAGATGCAGAACGGCACCGGTTTGACCTCGATGATGGCGAACAGAAGTGCAATCGCAGTGAATGCTTTTTCCCCTCCTGAGAGCAGACTGAGTTGCTGAAGTTTTTTGCCTGGCGGTTGCGCTACAATTTCAATTCCAGTTTCCAACAGGTCGTTCGGATCAGTCAGCTCCAACGTCGCTTTGCCGCCGCCGAATAATTTCGGGAAGGTTTTTTCGAATTGCTTTTTGATCTGGATGAAAGTCTCCTTGAAACGCAACCGGACTTCATCGTCCATTTCGTTCATCGTATTCAGGAGATTCCCTCGGGCAGAAAGCAGATCCGTTTGCTGTTCCGAAAGGAAAATGAATCTTTCGGAAATGCGATCATATTCCTCAATCGCCCCCATATTGATCGGACCCAACTCCTCGATGTCTTTTTTCAGCTTTTTAACTTGTCGGGCTGCCTCTTCGGGCTCTTGGGTCAAGTGATGGTCTTGTTTCGCAGCTTCGAAGCTGAGACCGTACTCCTCGCTCAAGTGCGCAAGGTGGTGGTCGATGGCGATTTCGTAGCGTCCAGCGTTTGTCTCCAGTTTGGCGTGCTCACTCCATAGTTTTTGGAGGTTTTTATTTTTTTCGTTCTGTTCGGTTTCCTGAAGAGCACGATTTTGTTCGGTTTGTTTTTTTTGCTCCCGTAATTGTCTTAATTCTGCATCGAATCGCTCTTTTTCTGCACTGGCGGACTTCAGCTGCGTTGTGATCTCTTGGATGGTGAGCGTCTCCGTATCGGCCAGCTTAGCGACTTGATCTTGTTTGCCCTTCAATGAGCTGATGGCTTCCTGTTCCGTTTGGATGCGTTCGGTCGACTGTTTCACATCACGCCGCAATTGCTTTTCCTGCTCTTGCAGGACAGCAAGCTCCTGATCTGCTTGCTGGCGGTTCAGCTGAACGTCCTGAAGCAGTTTCAAGCGCTCTTCTTCATTCAGGCTGGATTCCGCAATATCCTTCTGAAGCTGGTCGATTTCATTGTTGAGGATCAACAAATTCCGCTGGGCTTGAGCCAGTCGCGTTTGTCTGTCCTCTTTTTCTTCATAAAACATGCGCTTTTCATATTCGTGAGCAGCTGTTTCTTTTTCTTTTGTCGCAATTTCAGCTGTCACTTGTTGTAAGGAAGCTTCTCTTTGCTGCAATTCGAACTGTTTGATTGTCGCTTTTTGGCGTTTGTCATCCAATTCTTCCTGCAGACTTTTTTGCTGCAGTGACCATTTCTCTTGTTCCCGTTTCAGCTGATTGTGTTGGACGGATAACTGTTGTACATATTCGGTCAACTTGTTCAAATTGTTTTTACGGGCCAATAAGGATGCTTCTTGCTGACGCCTCGTCGCGCCACCCGTCATCGATCCGCCCGCGTGGATGACATCCCCTTCGAGCGTTACGATCCGATAGCGACTCTGCAATTTTTTTGAAATCTGCAGGCCTTCCTGAATGTTTGATGCGACGATTGTCGTCCCCAGCAGACTGCTGACGATTGCGCTGTACATTTCCTCATGCCCGACCAGCTCATTCGCGATGCCGATATATCCCGGACTGTTTGCCAGTGTCGCCCTTGCAGTGGCTGGCAAAGTCTTGCCTTGGATGACTGACATCGGAAGAAATGTGGCGCGCCCGAGGTGTTGAGCTTTTAGAATGCCGATGCATTGGGAAGCGGTGCGCTCATCCGCCACCACGATATGTTGCATCGTGGCTCCCAGCGCGATTTCGATGGCTAAAGTATATTTTTCGGGAACTTGGATCAATTCAGCAACGGGACCACGGATACCTGGAACGCTTTCTCTACGCCTCAGCATTTCCTTTACGCCTTGATAATAGCTGGCATAGCTGTCATCAAGCTCCTGCTGGCTCTCTCTACGCGCTTCCGCCTGTTGCAGATTTCTGGTTACGCTATCCAGCTCTGCGTTCAGTTTTTGGAGCTTTGAAACAAGCTGAAAGCTGTTTTGTTTGCAAACCTGGAGTTCCGATTCCATAGTGGCATGCTCTTCAACAAACTGAACGTATTCCTCATTCAATGATTGCTGTTTCGCTTTCAACTGGCGCAGAATCTTCCTGAGCTCGTCTCCCTTCGAAAGGAAACGCTGCTCCTGTTCCATGGCGAGCGTCATTTCTTTTTCAAGATGGACGGTTGTGTTCCGGTTGCTGGATTGTTCCTGCAGCCTGTTGATGTAATCGTTCCGTAGTTGCTGGACAAGCTCCGCCTTATTTTGCGTCAGTTGTGCTTCTTTTTCGGAAAGACTCGCTCTTTTTTCCGAAAGTTCTTTCCTGGCTTCCACTTTCGCTGCGAGTTCGGTCCGCAATACCGTCAGATTGGTTTTTTCCGTCTTGATCAGCGCCTCTTTCTCAGCGATGATCCGAGCCTGCTCTTCTTGGTTCTTAGATGAGTACATCGCTCGTTGCTGGAAAATTTGCTTTTGGCCTTCCAACTGTTCCAATTTCTGGATGACAGTGACATAGCCGTTCTGCAGTGCTTCCAACTGTTCGTCGCAAACATCCACCTTTTGCTTCAGGTCCTGCAGGGCAGCCTGTGTGCCGGCAAGGGACCGTTCTTCCGTACTGATTTTTCGGTCATATTCGGCCAGTTCGCGTTTGCTCACTTGCCACTGCGCGTTCAGCCTCTCTATTTCAAAAGCGGTCAAAGCAATTTCGATTTCGCTCAGTAATGCTTTTTTATCCTTGTAAGCCAACGCCGTTTTCCGCTGGATTTCCAGTGGAGCGAGTTGGCTATTGATCTCATGCAGGATATCCTCAATCCGGTTCAGATGTTCTTCCGTTTGGGACAGCTTGCGTTCAGCGCTCGTTTTGCGGTTCTTGTATCTGGCTACCCCAGCAGCCTCTTCAAGGATGATCCTTCTGTCCTCGGGTTTATTCTGAAAAATTTGTTCAACTTTCCCTTGCGAAATCATCGAAAAAGAATCTTTTCCGATGCCCGAATCCATCAACAATTCCGTTATGTCTTTCAAGCGGCATGGCTTTTTGTTGATGAAGCAATCGCTGTCGCCATTGCGGTTGTATCTCCTGGTGATGCTGACTTCGCTGAATTCCAGCGGGAGGAATCCGTCCTCGTTGTTCAGGATGAGGGTCACTTCGGCAATGTTGACAGGCTTGCGGGTCTGCGACCCCGCAAAAACGATATCATCCATTTTTTTACCACGCAGATTTTTTGCGGATTGTTCTCCCAAGACCCAGCGGACAGCTTCCGAAAGATTGCTCTTGCCGCTTCCGTTCGGCCCTACTACCGCTGTCACCCCTTCATCAAATTCGATTACGGTTTTGTCGGCGAATGATTTGAAACCCGACATTTCTATTCTTTCAAGATGCAAAGATAACATCCTTTCCGGTGAAACTTGCTTTTCATTTTTTTAGAGATTCCAAAGCGTTCTGGGCCGCTTTCTGTTCAGCAGCTTTTTTGCTTGGACCTTGCCCTTGACCCAGCACTTTTCCGAATGCCCGGACCTCCACATCGAACTGCTTTGCATGTGCAGGGCCGTCTTCGTTCAGAAGGATATATTGGATATCCACGTCCCCATTTTTTTGCAGTTCTTCCTGCAGGCTGGTCTTATGATCCATCACATGTGAAAAAGCATCCTCGTTTAATTTTGTGATCATGACTTGGTTAATGAATTTTCTGGCGGCTTCGATTCCTTGGTCAAGATAAACGGCCCCGATGAACGCTTCGAATACATCACACAGCAAAGCCGGCCGTTGCCTTCCGCCCATGTTCTCTTCCCCTTTACCCAAACGGATGTAAGAGTCGAAATGACAGTCCTTCGCGAAGGCGGATAAGCTTGGCTCACAGACGATTTGCGCACGCAGACGGGTCATTTTGCCTTCATGCCACGTATCATAAGTATGAAACAAATAATCGGAGATGATGACTTCCAGGACCGCGTCACCCAAAAATTCCAACCGCTCATTGTCCTGCAATGCCAGATGACGATGCTCATTCACATAAGATGAATGGGTAAATGCTTCATGCAAAAGTTTCTCATTCCTGAAAACGATAGAGAAGTCAGTTGCTATTTGTTTGACTATTTTTTCCAATTTGTTCCCTCCTTTCTTTGAATGGACGCCTTGCTGTCAAGGCACTCTTGAAAATAGCGTCCTTTTTCATTATACGACAAATGCGTTCCATAAGCACGCAAATTTAGTCTATGGACGAACGATCAGAATTCGTCAAAAATGATTAGTGCGGAAAGCCAAATTGTCGAATAGTTGAGGTAGATCCGACGATTCAATTCCCGATTAAGCCGAAATTATCGAATGTCGAGAAACATTCCACAATTTAACATCCTGTCGGACCGGAATTACCGAATAGCTGAGGAACATCCAACACTTTGGCATCGCAATCAAAACCACCCGTGTGAACGGATGGTTTGCTCTGCGGCTGAAAACCTTTGTTACATCCAATCGAGTAGGAGGAGCCTTTAGGCTCCGACCTCTCACACCACCGTGCGTACGGTTCCGTACACGGCGGTTCAGTATCTTGAGTAAGCAGACTCTGCC
>NZ_JBSQPW010000050.1:0-10521 GCF_055118575.1 Trichococcus sp.
AGAGGCTATTACGAGAACGGGCGCTTTTTGCCCGTGACGTAATCGCAGCTTAGGCACAGATTTCTGGGATTCAGAACACGTTTACACAGAGTGTGATGATTCGCGGGAGGTCGTCTCGAATGAGGCGGCCTTTGGTGTTTTCCGGCGAGCAGCGGAAAACCTCTCAGCTCCGGTCAGAGCGCTTTCGCCGGTGGACAGCGGTAACTTTCGGTCCCACTTTCGACGAAGCCGTGCTCATCGGAGTACGCAAGCAGAAATGTTGAGCGAACTCCGGCGAAGCCTCCGTTCGCCGGAGTTGCGCACAAAAAGAGTGGCTGCCCTTTACTGGGCAGCCACTCTTTTTGTGATATCTTTTTTTAGTTTGATTTCATCAATTCATCGACGTAAGCAACTGTTTCCGGTTGGTTTGCTTCGATTTCAGCAATTTTTTCTGCAAATTGTGGCAAATGATCTTTGTGTGCATACAATAATTCATCCAACAAAGTTTTGGCTGTTGTTCCGCCCGGCACAAGTGGGTTGATTGTGAATGCTTGCAATGCCGCACCGTAGCTGCCTGTGATGGCTGCGCGGATGACTGTTTCTTCCATCGCTTTCATGCCTTGCAATAAGCCACGGGCCGCGGAAGGCATTTCACCCCAGTTGTAAGGCTCTGCACCATGGGCTGTAATCAAGGCGGAAACTTCTACGACGCAATCATAAGGCATATCTTGGATCGTGCCGTTGTTCGCTGTCGATACGACCATATCCGTGCGTTTGTCATTTTGGATCGACGCGATCACTTCGCAGGCTGCATCGCTGTAATGCGTACCGCCGCGTTGCGACAATTCTTCCGGCTTATAGTTCAAAGCAGGATCTTTGTAAAGTTCGAATAAGCGCGTTTCTGTTGCCTTGACGACCTGTGCACGTGTTTCGCCTTTTTCGAATTCTTCGATGGAGTGTTTCAGCATTTCATCTTCGATATAGTAATAACGGTGGTATCCACAAGGAAGCAAGCCTAAGTCCTTCAATTGCTCATAGTGGAATTGCGCGCTGTGGATGTTTTTCAGATGGTTTTCATCTTCGGTTTTTTGTGGTCCGTAAACCATATCGATCACTTCATCTGTGCGTTCAGCGCCCTTGTCATCCCAGACACGGTGCCAATGGAAGTGGTTGATTCCGGCAAATTTGAATAATAATTCCTCTTCAGGAATCGCTAATTTTTCTGCTGCGACTTTGCGGTGTCCGATCGGAACATTGCACAATCCGATTGTTTTTTTCCAACCAAAATGTTTGATGGCTGCTTCAGTCACCATGCCTGCAGGGTTCGTAAAGTTGATCAACCAGGCATCCGGACATTGCACTTTCATATCCGCAATGATCTCACCGATAATCGGAATCGTACGGAAAGCTTTGAACATCCCGCCTGCACCATTGGTTTCTTGACCCAAAACACCATGGGACAATGGGATGCGCTCATCTTTGATACGAGCATTCAGTAAACCTACACGGAATTGTGTCGTCACGAAATCCGCATCTTTCAAAGCATTGAAACGATCCAATGTTAAGTGGACTTCCCAGTCCAATCCAGCCGCCTCGACTTGGCGTTTCGCCATGGCGCCGACGATCTCCAGTTTTTCCTTACCTGCTTCGATATCTACCAACCAAATTTCTTTGATAGGCAATTCATCTTTTCTTAAGATGTATCCTTCAATCAATTCCGGTGTATAACTGGAACCTCCACCAATCGTAACAATCTTCAAAGCTTCTTTCGACATGCATGATTCCTCCTATTTTTGGTTTCTTTTGCTTTCCGACTCAATAATCCTGTCGTGGAATCTATCTATTCCCTGATAAAGACTCTCCAAACCCGCCCTCAAGGAAAGGCTTTCATTCCGCCATCCATGTAAGGGCTTTTCGTCTTCATGATTTCATCTTAGCACATCCCCGGCGCGTCCGGAGAATCCCCTTACATTTTGATTACTGATTACTCATAATGATTTTCGTTTCAAAAATGAAACAGTTTGTTTCATCCTCAAAGGATGTCCAGCGCCGTTTTGAAAGTGGGTGCCGGGAACCTTTCGTCCAACAGTTTCAGATCTTCTTCATCCAGCCTGATTTTGGAAGCTTGGGCATTGAGATACGTGTGCTCGGGGTTGGAAGAGCGCGGGATCGCTGCAACATCCGGATAGACGAGGCACCACGCTAGAATAATCTGGATCCCTTCGACACCATGTTTTTTGGCGATGCGCTGCACTTCCTCACTCTCCAACAGTTGACTGCGCAAGCGACCGCCTTGGGCTAACGGCGAGTAAGCCATGATCGGAATATTGTGTTCCCTTTGCCATTTCAAGAGATCGTACTCTATCCCGCGGGATCCCAAATGATACAAGACTTGGTTGACTTGGCACTGGTCCCCATTTTCCATAGACAAAAGATCCTGCATATCATGGATGTCGAAGTTGGAAACGCCCCATCTGCCGATCTTCCCTTCGGCCTTCAACTGCTCCATTCCGGCTATCGTTTTGGCCAAAGAAACATCCCCGCGCCAATGCAGCAGATAAAGATCCAAATGATCCGTATCCAATCTGCGCAGGCTTTCGGCACAAGCGGCCAAAATTTCATTCCGGCTCGCCCGATGCGGATACACTTTGGAAACAAGATAGACTTGATCGCGGATGCCTTTAATCGCTTCACCCACCAAGCGTTCCGACTCCCCGTCTCCGTACATTTCGGCTGTATCGATGAGCGTCATACCCAGCTGCACGCCCAAACGCAAAGCCTCGATTTCCTCTTGTCTTTTTGCAGGATCTTCACCCAAATACCACGTTCCTTGCCCGACTTGCGGCATGATGCTACCATCCGGCAACGTCACCAACCGATTGGCATTCTCTTTACGCAGTGACTCCATGATGTGTTCATCTATGTTCGTCATTTACAGACACCATCCTTTCTGTTTGCGACAACCTTCCTTACAACAAGTATACCTTTTTTTGCCGCTAATACAAAAGGAATCACAGCGCTTCCATTTTTTCGTTTTTTTTTGCCCTTTTCCTTTGGCGATTTCAATTTTTTGGCTTATGATAAAGATATGAAACTATTTTTCCTATTACCAAAGTCGGATTAAATGAACCAAGGAGGACGAACGGATGAAATACAGGAATCTTGGAAAAAGCGGTTTGCGCGTCAGTGAAATCGCGCTGGGAAGTTGGCTGACTTACGGAAAATCAGTAGCGGATCAAACGGCCGAACAATGTATCCGGACTGCGTATGAAGCAGGCATCAACTTTTTCGACACAGCCAACGTTTATGAAAAAGGAGCTGCAGAGAAAGTCCTCGGAAAAGTTCTTAAGGATTACCGGCGCTCCAGTTTGGTCGTCGCCAGCAAAGTCTATTTCCCGATGGGGGACGGCCCGAACGACCGAGGCTTGTCGCGCAAGCACATCATCGAATCCTGCGATGCTAGCCTGAAACGTCTCGATATGGATTATCTCGACCTTTACCAATGCCACCGGTACGATCCGAGTGTGCCGTTGGAAGAAACGCTCTGGGCGCTTGATGATCTACAGCGGCAGGGCAAGATCCTTTATGCCGGCGTCAGCGAATGGCCAGCCGCCAAAATCCAGGAAGCTCATCAAATCGCAAAACAGCATAATTTCCGGCCGCTCGTTTCCAACCAACCAATCTACAATATGATCGAGCGCTACATCGAGGTCGACGTGTTGCCCGTCTCCGTCGCCAACGGTATGGGCCAAGTCGTCTTCTCCCCTTTAGGACAAGGCATCCTGACCGGCAAGTATAAAGCCGGAAAGCAAATTCCGGAAGGTAGCCGTGCGGCCAACAGCAAGCTGAATAGTTCAATGCAAAAATATCTGGAAAACGAGGCCCTGTTGGAAGCCGTCGGAGAAATCGAAACCATCGCGCACGAATTGGAAATCACCATGCCACAACTGGCTCTGGCCTGGATTCTGAGACAACCCGGCGTCAGCTCCGCCATCATCGGTGCCAGCCGTCCCGAACAGATCGAGGACAACATCAAAGCAGTGGATATCGAATTGACCGATGAACTGCTGCTCGGCATCAACCAAATTTTGCTGAAAGTGAGCAGCTTCAAACCAAGAAGTTAGAGTGCGATGATTCGCGTTCAGGGGATGAGCACTAAGAGGATATTACGAGAACGGCCGCTCTTTGGCCGTGACGTAATATCAGCTTAGGCGGAATCCCCTGCGAATCAGAACACGTTTGCTGAGAGTGAGATTAATCCCAAGCACAAAGCAAGCCAAACAGACCGTCTCAGATTTTGATACGGTCTGTTTGGCTTGTTTATTCAGTATTTCGGTCCTGTCCCCCGGTGAACGCATACCAGTCCGGAGCTGAGGTCCGTTTCCGCTTCCCCGTCCGGCGCGCTGCAGCAGCGCCCTTTCTTTCTCAGTCCAAGGCCAATATTTCCAGGATGGAGCGGACATCGCGGACAGATACTTGGCCAGGCGCGGAAACGTCTTTAGCCGCCGCGAAAGTCAGGCAAGAACCGAATAGTTCGCCCGCCAGCCGCGAAATGGCGCCGAGTTTACCCATTGACATCGTGATGCAAGGGCGATCAGCTTGCTTTTTTTTCATCTCCAACGTCGCCGCCAGCAGCGTCAGGACATCTTCCTCGCTTTGCGGCATGACCGCAATCTTGGTGATATCCGCACCGAGTTGCTGCATCTTCACCAATCTTGCGATGATTTCCTCTTTAGCCGGTGTCCGGAAGAAATCGTGGCTCGACAGGACGACTTTCACATTTTTTTCCTTGGCTTCGGCAATCAATCCGATTATGTCTGCTTCAGAACTGAACAATTCGAGATCGACCATGTCCACAAGTCCTGTCTGGATCGCGAAACGGTTCAGTTCAAAATAACGATTTAAGCTCAGCTCACGCTCTCCGCCCTCTTTTTTGGTGCGGAACGTGAACAGCAACGGCTTTTTGTAGATGCTATTGATTTCGGCCAATAATGCCCCTACCTGCTCCAACTGCTCTACATCTTCGAAAAAATCGACGCGCAACTCAGCCAAATCGAAAGCAACGTTTTCCAGCATTTCGACTTCAGTAATGATTTCCTGTTTTGTTTTCCCCACTAACGGCACGCAGATTTTCGGCCTGCCTTCGTTGAAGACGACATCTTTCACTTGAACGGTTTTCAATGGTGTATCCCTCCATGGCGCATCCTGGTCCCAGCTTCCTTGAACGAATCCTTCCGATCAAAGGAAGCTGAACTTCCGAGTATATGATACTTCCCATTTTATCGTTTATCGCGCCAAAAGCATAGGGACACTTTGCGGAACTTTTCCGCTCCGCCCGATTTTCGATCTTTTTCTATCTGGTGACGTACAGAGCAACACCATGGGCCGCGATAAAGGTCGTTTGTGCTTCCGCCACCGATACGGTCCGGTTTGCCCAAACTTCATGCATTTCTCCTCCAATGGATTGCAGCCACTCCCTAGCCGCTTCAGGCAAAACGGCCGGATCATCCGACAGATTGAAACAGGCAACATATTTTCTGGTGTCACTTTCAGAAGCCCAGATCACCCAATCTCCCTTCCGGTACACTTCTCTGGCACCGCGCCCGTTCTGATGCGCATCGATCAGATAAGGATCTATCAGTAACGCACGCGTCCAATCATCCAACTTCCGCAGATCACCGCCGAACAGCAACGGTGAACGGAAAAGCGACCACAGTGTCATCAAGGTGCGCTGCTCCTCTTTCGTAAAACGCGTCATGCGCGCCTCAGATCCATCGGCAACGGTCCGGGTCCCAATATGACCCAGCGGCAGCATGTCGCAATCCGGCCAAGTGCCGGCACCGACAAAAGCCGACCATTTTCCGCAGCGTCCGAACATATCATACAGTTGCTCCCAGTTGTCCCAAAGATCGTCCGTCAGCCGCCACATGTTGGCATTCCGTTGGAAAAAGGTGCCCGCTTCGATTGGAGCCGGGCCCGGTGAAAGGCTCAACACCATCGTCCTGCCGCAGCGGTCGATGGCTTTCCGGATCAGCTCGATTTCGCCGCTGTGCGTTCCGTACAATTTCGAATCCGCGATATCATCCACTTTCAGAAAATCGACTCCCCAGGAAGCGTACAGAGCCAGCAGCGAATCGTAGTAAGCTTGCGCGCCTTCATTCGAAGCATCCACACCGTACATATCCGTGTTCCAGGGGCAAATGGAATTTGCATCCGCAATGTCCCTAGCCGTTTTTTGCGTACCTAAAATTTTCGTGTTGCTGTGCACGGCCTGCCTCGGAATGCCTCGCATGATATGGATGCCGAATTTCAGCCCCATTGCGTGGACCGCATCCGCCAATGGTTTGAATCCTTGTCCCCCTCTGCTCGAGGGGAATCGGTTTTCGGCAGGGATCAGCCGGCTATATTCGTCCTGGCAAAGTTCGGTGAACGGATGATAGGCACAGGAATCAGCAGCGGTTCATACCACTGGATGTCCACGACAATGTATTCCCAACCATAGTCCTTCAGACTTTTCGCCATCACTTCGGCGTTGCCCAACACTTCAGCTTCCGTGACGCTCGCCCCGAAAGAATCCCAACTGTTCCAGCCTTTCGGTGGTGTCTGTGCGTAATCCCTAAACATGTGACTCCTCCTTATCAATCCATACCTGCATTTCCCCCAAAGATCGATTTCCCCAACTGTAGTATGGAATGAAGGTCAGTTTTTTTGGAATAATCTGCGGTTTTTGGCGGACACGGTACAGCGTATCCTGCCACTCATCTTCCGTCACCCGCACCTCACCTTCCGCGTCCAGACAGACGATGTCGCCAAGAATGTCATCAGTCAGGAAACGCGGCCGGATCGCTCCGGTCAGTGCCGTCAGATGCAGTTGTTTCCCGTTATCCTGTTCTTCCATACAATAAACGAACGGTCCACGTTGCAAGGCGACTTTGCCTTTATCCGCTTTGACGAGTGGGTGTGCCTCAAGTTCGTTGCTTGGGATGGTGTAGGCCAATTCGATTTCCGTCGATCCGGATATTATGGCCACGTAGGTGTAGCCGTTGTCGGTTTCGGTAAGCACTTCCTGTCCATCCACAACCAGCACGGGATGCTCCGCCCAATAAGGGATGCGGATGCCCAAACGCAACCGCTCAGCGGATGTTTTTTCAACCGTAATGAAGGTCCGGCCCGTTTCCGAAAATGTATGCCTTTGCCGAATCGTGTACGCTTTGCCATCCTGTTCCCCGTGCAACTCACTGTCGATGAACAAGTTCAGCAGCACTTCATCCGCCTTTTGCGTAAAGG
Organism: Trichococcus sp.; assembly: GCF_055118575.1. Classification (NCBI taxonomy): domain Bacteria; kingdom Bacillati; phylum Bacillota; class Bacilli; order Lactobacillales; family Carnobacteriaceae; genus Trichococcus; species Trichococcus sp. The sequence continues at coordinate 7,267 of NZ_JBSQPW010000050.1, forward strand.
TGTATCTGCCGATAGCAGGAAGTGTACGCGCCAAGTTCGGCGGACAGCAGGCGCAACCGAACCAGGAAGGACGCGTCGCCTTCACATGACTCTTATCCGGATTAAAGGTGCTTGCTTGGGGATCCACCTCCAATGGATTGACGTAAAAGAAGTGTTTTCCATCCAAAGCCATCCCGCTGATGACGCTGTTGTAGAGTGCCCTCTCCATAATGTCCGCATATCGGCTGTCGGTTTCGGTCTTCAGCAATTCATTCGAAAAATTCAGCAGCCCGATTGCCGCACATGTTTCGCAGTACATCAGATCGTTCGGCAAATCATAATCATAGGTGAAGGCTTCCCCGCGGACGGTCGAACCGATGCCGCCTGTGATGTACATGCGCTTTTGGACGATATTCTCCCAGATTTTTTTCGCGGCGCTGATCAGTCTTTCATCTTGCTTATGGTGGCCGGCACCCGCCATTGCCTGCGCCATATAGACCAAGCGTACGGCATGCCCTCTTGCCGAATCCTGCTCGATGACAGGCTTATCCGCTTGATGATAGACGGTATTGATGACCGGTATCGGCCCTTGTTTCAATCCGATGCGGTCATTTTCCTCCAGTTGTTTCGTGAAGAAACTCGGATCCTCGCCGCGCACTTCCAGGAAGTAGGCGCTCAGATCCAAGTACTTCTGCTTGCCCGTCAATTCATACAGACGCACAAGCGCCAGTTCGATTTCCTGGTGACCATCGGTACCGTCGATTTTTCCTTCTCCTTTGCCGAAATGCGCTTCGATGCAGTCGATTGCTTTGTCAGCGACCTGCAGCAACCGGTCGGAGCCGGTCGCCTGAAAATAACCGATGGCTGCCTCGATCAGATGACCGATGCAGTAGAGTTCATGGCTTTCGAACAACCTCCTGAACTTTAATTGCGGCGCCTCAATCTGATAATACGTACTCAAATACCCGTCATCGTCCTGAGCCGCTTCCAATAAGTCAATCGTTTCTTCTATTTGAGTTGTCAGAGTTTCATCCTTTTCCAAAGCGAGTGTGTTGGCTGCCGCTTCGATCCATTTGTATAAATCACTGTCTTGAAATAACCAGCCGTAGTGGTTGCCTTCCTTCAGTCCTGCCGCTATCTTGAAATTTTCGATCACATGGCTTTTTTCCGTGGGGATGGTCGCATCGTCCCGTTCGCTTTCAATGATGACGTCCCCTTTGTCATGCAGGACATCCCATTGGAAGGGGATCATTTCCTCTTTCACCAGTTGCATATATTTCAGCCAGAAGCTATCTGCGATTGTCACTTGCGGGTTTTGCTGCAGTAATGTTTTGTTCATTATAAATCCTCGTTTCCTGCGAAATTTTCTGATTTTAACCAAGATACAAGAAAAGCCACCAGCGAGCCGGCAGCTATTCCTGTTGATATGAGCATAAATACAGAAGCGATACACTGAAAATGGTTCACCATTTCCCTAATGGACAACGTTTGTCCTGCAGGCTGGCGCGAAAACGCACGAAGCATCCGCAATGTTGACACGTATGCTCCGAAAGCGCCAGACACCCGCTGCAGACCGCGAGTCGCTGGTCCCGCAATTTGTTTGAGGCGTGATTCAGCTCCATCGACAGTTGTTCATCGATTGCGCTCTCTATATCCATCTCCATCATTTGGTTTTGGCGCTCGCAACCTTTGCAGGTCATATCAGTTTTCCTTTGCGTATAAGGAAACGACACTCATCGGAGGCAACGTGATCGTCACTTCGTTGCCGTCCACCACAAAATCTGTGAACGCGTGTTTCGCAACGGCTTCAGGGTTCTCAAAAGAGTTATGATCATCCATCTTGCTTCCGAAAATCCCTTCCGCTTGCACTTCCGCGAATGTGTTGTCGACAAGGCTTAGCGTGACAGTTTCTGCGTCAGTCAGGCTGTAGTTGCAGAATGATGCCGTCATGATACCCTCTTTTTTCGAGACCGTGTAACTGGTCGTACCGGAAACAGCACCGTCCGCATCCACACGGGTTGCATCCTGGTGATTTTTGTACAGATCAAATACATGATAAGTAGGGGTCTTGATCATCTCTGCGCCTTCAGTCAAAATCATCGCCTGCAGTACATTCACCATTTGGGCGATGTTCGCCATCTGAACGCGTTCCGCATGCTTATGGAAGATATTCAGCGTCAGACTCGCGATCATCGCATCGCGGATCGTGTTCTGTTGGTATAAGAAACCTGGATTGGTGCCCGGCTCCACAGCCAACCAAGAGCCCCATTCATCCACAATCAGTCCGATCCGTTTTTCAGGGTCATATTTGTCCATGATTGTGCTGTGCCGCGTGATCAATTCATCCATCTTCAAGGCGCTTTCGATCAATGAGAACCATTCTTTTTCAGGGAACCCTAATGCCGGGCGCTTGTCCTCCCACACGGAAGCCAAAGCGTAGTGGTGGAGACTGATACCATCCATGAATGGCGCTGCATTTTTCATCAGCACGTCCATCCAGTTGTAATCATCAATATTCGGTCCGCAAGCAATCTTATAAAGCGGTTCTTTCGTGTACTGTCTGACGTAGGTTTGGTATCTGCGGTACAGATCGGCATAGTATTCCGGGCGCATATTACCGCCGCAGCCCCAACTCTCATTGCCGACTCCGAAGAATTTGACTTTCCACGGCTCATCCTGCCCGTTTTCACGGCGCAATTTGGACATCGGCGAAAGGCCATCCATCGTCATGTATTCGACCCATTCCTGCATCTCCTGAACTGTGCCGCTGCCGACGTTGCCGTTGATGTAGGCCTCCGCACCGACCTGTCTGCACAATTCAAAGAATTCATGCGTCCCGAAATGATTATTTTCCGTCACACCGCCCCAGTGCGTATTCACGATTGCAGCACGTTCTTCAGCAGGGCCGATGCCGTCTTTCCAATGATACTCATCAGCGAAACAGCCGCCCGGCCATCTGATGACCGGCACTTGGATGGCTTTGAGCGCCTCCACAACATCTTGTCTGATGCCATTGACATTTGGGATTTCTGAATCGGTTCCCACCCATACTCCTTCATAGATGCATCTGCCCAGATGCTCCGCAAATTGACCATATATATAACGACTGATTGTTCCTGTTTCTCTGTTCAAAGTTACCTGTATCTTATTCAAATGGTTGTCCTGCCTTTCTGATTTTTGTCTGTCCCGGGTTCGCCGAAAATCGGAAACCCATCCGCGCTCCAGGTGAACACTTGCGCGTGCGCATGGCGGTCAGGCACATCCAAGGGATCGCCC
>NZ_JBSQPW010000051.1:0-7759 GCF_055118575.1 Trichococcus sp.
GAAAGTGCTGTAACAGCAGGCTTTCACCTTGGCGATTTTTATTTTGCTACATCCGCTATCCTTAGAGCCCCAAGGGCTCCAGAACAGCGTAATTGATTCTTTTGCGGAGGTGCCCAAAAACACAAAAAGGTCTCCGGAACAGAAACCGGAAACCATTTTGTTGCGCTATTCATTTCTGCATTACCTTATCCGTGTTGCATCTTACTTCTTATTGAACTGTAACGATTGCATCGCCAAGATCTACAGTACCTTCTGCAACAACTTCAATGTTTTTATAATTGAAAGTGTTCGTGATTACCATAGGCGTGGTTGTCTTGTAACCGGAAGCTTTGATGAAATCGATATCGAAATCAACCAGCTTGTCGCCTACTTCAATCAAATCGCCAGCCTGGACATAAGTAGTGAAACCTTTACCTTTCAGATTGACTGTATCCAGTCCGATGTGGATCAAAATTTCAACCCCTTCGTCCGATTCAAGACCGATAGCATGCTTCGTGTCAAAAACCATGACGACTTTACCGTTGACCGGCGAAACAACTTCACCGACTGCAGGTTCGATCGCGACCCCTTTACCCAATGCTTCACTTGCGAAGGCAGCGTCATCCACTTGCGTCAAGGGGATGGCGGTACCAGCGATAGGCGAACGCAAAGTAGTGGCAACTGTCGCTTTTTCTTCAGCAGCAGGAGCCGCTTTTTCTTCAGCTTTTTCTTCTGTTTTTTCAACAGCCTTCAGACCATAATAATCTTCTTTCGAAGGCAGTTTTGCGGCACTGCCGCTTTCGATGAATTCTTCCAGGTTTGATTTGATATTAGAAACTTTCGGTCCGTAAACAACTTGAACGCCGTTTCCTTTATGGATGACGCCGGATGCTCCCGTGCCTTTCAATAATTCTGCATCAACCAAATCTCCGTTTGCTACGGTTGTACGCAGACGTGTCGCACAGCTGTCGACGTCCACAATGTTCGCTGCGCCACCCAGACCATAAATGATGGAAGCGGACATTTCATCCGTCTCGCTCTTCACGACTGAGGCACCCTCTGAAGTACCTTCTTGCGCTTTCGCATTCATGTCGGCACGCGTATACAACTTCACTTCAGTCGAATCATCTTCACGACCCGGCGTCTTGTAATTGAACTTCTTGATCAAGAACGAGAACAAGAAGTAATAGATTACAAAGTAAGCAATTCCGATAAATACGATCCAAATCCAGTTCGTTTTGGCGTTCCCTTGCAGGATGCCGTACAGGAACATATCGATGAATCCGCCCGAGAAAGTCATACCGACGCCAACGTTGAACATATGCATCAACATGTAAGCAGCACCGGCCAAAACAGAGTGGATGACATACAACGGTGTCGCCACAAACAAGAATGTGAATTCCAACGGCTCAGTGATACCAGTAAGCATGGAAGTCAAGGCAGCAGACAACAATAGTCCGCCGGCTTCTTTCCTTTTTTCTGGTTTAGCTGTGCGGTACATCGCTAAAGCAGCACCAGGCAAGCCGAAGATCATCAACGGGAATTTACCTGACATGAAGCGGGTAGCCGCAACGCTGAAGATGGTTGTGTCAGGATCAGCCAATTGTGCGAAGAAGATATTTTGCGCACCTTCGATCATTGCTCCGCCGACTTCCATCGTGCCGCCCACTGCTGTTTGCCAGAAAGGCAAGTAGAATACGTGGTGCAGACCGAACGGAATCAACGCACGCTCCATAAACCCGTAAAGCCATGTTCCAGCGTAACCGGAACCTTGTACCAAAGCGCCGATCGCATTGATGCCTTCTTGTACTGGCGGCCAGATAAAGACCATCAGGATACCTACGAACAAGTAGACGATCGATGAGATGATCGGAACAAAACGAGTGCCTTCAAAGAACGAAAGAGCAGCTGGTAATTGAATTTTATAAAAGCGATTATGAAGTGCAGCAACACCCAAACCGACGATCATACCTCCAAAAACACCCATTTGCAATGACTCGATACCCAATACGTTTGAGATGGAACCTTCGATGAACTGATCTGCGCCGCCACGGGCTACGATCATAGCGCCGATGGATGAATGCATGATCAGGAAGGCGATGGCAGCCGCCAAAGAGGCAGTCGCTTTTTCAGCTTTCGCCATACCGATGGCACATCCGACAGCGAAGATCAACGGCAAGTTCCCAAAGACAACCGATCCGGCCTGGTTCATAACGTTCAATACATCGTAAACGAACGTCCCTTGACCCATCAGTTCCGTTAAACCATATGTTTCTAGTGTCGTAGCATTAGTAAATGACCCACCGATACCCAAAAAGAGTCCGGCTACTGGCAAAATGGCGATTGGCAGCATAAACGAACGCCCAACACGCTGCAAAATACCAAAAATTTTGTCCTTCATTTTAAATCCTCCAAATAGGGACAAGGAAAGCTCCGTTACAGGACAACTGACCTTGTTCTCTTTATTTAAACGGACGGATAATGCAGGAAATGAATATAGCGCTTTATTGATTAATAAATGAAGATTCTGAAAGATAAGGTACTTTGAATCCTCAGCCATTATAACGCAACTGCCTTTTCATTAAAAGCGTGAAGTAACATTTCAGACACAATTCCAAGGGCATTCTTAAGGAATTTTAATGAAAACGCCAACTTGTATAGTCATGTTAGTTCAATCAACATTGTGCAAGAATTTTTCTGGTTTTTCACAAGGGAAAATCCGTGCCGCTCATAGAGCTTGCGCGCCGGATTAGAGCGGGACACACTCAAGGACACTGCCTCCAAACCCGTTGCATGCAGATGCGTCAGCATCTGCTCCAACAGCGCCGTCCCGATACCGCGCCCGCGGAAGGCCGGCTGCACCGCGATTGTGAGTTCGGGCACATCTGAGCGTACGAAACCGTAGCCTTTTTGGGCCGTTGTCGCAAGCCGAACCCACACCGCTCCGACGGCTTTATCATCCGATAATGCTATGAATGCCACGTCGCCTTCTCTGCCGAAGTCCGCATAGTAGCGCCGGATTGCAGGTTCTTCCAATATTTTGCGCGGCAAAAAGCCCCCGCCTTTGGGCGAATAAATCGCCTGATAAGTCATTTCCTTCAGGAAAAACTCATCCGCAGGGGCTCCGTTTCTGATGGTGATCATTTCAGGATCAGAGACACGATCAACAGGATGATCTCCAACCCATGGTAAAGAATCAGGTTTTTGATTGCCAAGTCAAAAGTCGTCGCTTTGTCCTGTTTAGCTTTGAAACGGTTGATGTTGCGCTGAACAATCGGGAAGATCGCCCAAATGAACAGCATCCAAACCGGATAGATTCCGAACAATACCGAAAGGGTCGTTGCGGCGAAAGCCCCATAGTACAACCAGGCGTAAAGACGCACTGCAACGGGCTTCCCGATATAGAAAGTCAACGTATAGCGGTGATTGGAAATATCCGTTTCATAGTCGCAGATATTGTTCGCCAACATGATGTTGGCGATGCTGAACACCAACGGCGCTGACTGCAAGAGAATGATCAGCAGATTCGCGATGCTTCCAGCCAACGTAAAATTCGGCCATTGCAACAGAAACGACGCCAACGTTCCGGCCGGCACATTCACGAAAACAGCGATGAAAAAGATTCCGAAGCCCATCGTCAGCCCTGATGCCACTTCACCTAAGGGCATCCGTGAAATCGGAAAAGGCCCGAATGTATAAAGAATCCCAATCGCAAAGCAGAGTGCCCCAATCATCACCAGCAACAGATCGGTCCTAGCGGTCAGGATCAATCCCAGCAGCGCTGCAAAGGCAATCATTGAAACGATGATTTTGGCTGCTTGTTTGACGGAAATCCCAGCTTTTCCGAGGATGTTTTCCTCATCACGGTAAACCAGGTTCTTCGCCTTTACATAATCCATCGTGTTATTGATGGCCGTCGTCGCCATATCAAATACGACCATCGCTATAAAGAATAAAATAGTGTTCAGCGCATTGATGCTACCGAAATGATAGAGCGTAAACAAGGTACCCAGCACAAACGGAAACAAACTGGCTAACTTAGTCTTGATTTCCACAAATTCCAAAAATACAGGTACAGTCATCTCTTTCACCCCTATTCATTTTCCCAAACATAATCGTCGTTCGTCAGTTCAAAATTATCAATCAATCCATCCGAAACGTAGACTTTCTTGTCCTTAGTCACAAAAACGGCTTCGATATCATCCCGTTCGTTGACATATGCCAGACCAGCTTCCCTCCCGAGGCCAAAGACAAGCGTCGACAAGGCATCGCCATCGATCGATTTATCGGACAAAATAGAAACACCGGCGATATCGTTATCGAACGGATAGCCCGTTTCCGGATCCATCAGATGGTGATAGCTGACACCCTCCACTTCGATATAGCGTTCGTAAATGCCTGAAGTCACGATCGAACGGTTTTTTTGTTTCGTCTTGCCGATCGTTTCCCCACGCGCAGCCATCGGATCCTGGATGCCTACATTCCAAGACTCCCCTTCACGCAAAGGCGAACCGCCCATGACATAAACGTTGCCGCCAAGATCGATGATGGCCGTCGTAACACCATTCTCCGCCAACAAATCCTTCACTTCGTCGGTGATATAGCCTTTTGCGATGGCACCCAAGTCCAAGCGCATCCCCGCATCAGCCAACTGAACCGTCCGCGCTGCATCATCCAGCACGACGCGTTCGTAATCGACCAACGCCAGCGCCGCATCGATCTCACTCTGCTCCGGCTTCCTAGCATCCTCGAAGCCGATGTGCCACAGTTCCGTGATCGGCCCAATCGACAGGTCGAAATTACCATCGGACGCCTTGCTGTAATCCCAAGCACTCCGCACCAACGGGTAGATATCCTCAGATAGTTCAACCGCTTCCGTCCCGGCAACAGCGTTGATCGCATCGATCTCAGATCCAGGTTCATTCACTGTAATCTTGTCGGCCAGTTCCTCGACATGAGCGAAAGCTTCTGCCAGCACCGCCTCTTTACCTTCATCATAAACGCGCACCGTCACATAGGTGCCCATCAGAAATTCCGTTTTCTCGTACGGCTCTTTGCGTATCGCCGTTTCTTCCTGCACGCCGCCGTTGCCGCATCCCCCGATAAGGAGCGACAGCAACAAGGCGCCGGTCAAGACGAGCTTATTCATATATTTTCTCATCGATTCACCCCATATCCCATTTAAAAAAGACAGGCAGGAACAAGAACGCTGTCCCTACCTGTCTATAATAATCTTTTTTCTTGCTGAATCCACCTAAAAAAGTGGAAAAACGCCTTATTCTTCGACTGCGTTGTCGATTTCGATTGTAGTTGTGTCGCCAGCTTCAGCTGCTTCAATCAACAATCGTGCATACTCTTTGAAAGTGTCAGATGATTGTGTAGCGCCAGTAACGACTTCAACCGCTTCTGGATCTTGCGTTTCGATCAATTGATTGTTCAATTGAGGGAAGTAGTCAGCAGGACCTACGCCAACTTTTTCTGCCATGTTTGCTTGGTATTCTGCATCTTCGGATTTCTTCGCGCCGGCTTCGTTCACGTTGTCAAAAGTTGACTCTGTGATTTTGCCGTCCACTACAGTGATCGAGAATTCAGTTTTCCAGCCACGTGTGTCGAAGTTCTTTTCAACCAATGTGTATGTGCCGTCTTTTAATTCAGCTGCCGCTTCCGAAGTAGCTTCAGAAGATATGCTTCATAATTAAGAATTTGAACAATCACATTACTTCAATATCATGTCATTTTAAGAATGGAATCATCACTCAGCGATATAACTAACAACTTTTTTCAAACATACTATGCTATTTGATACTTCTACAATCTGGCCACTTCCTGGAGCTGTCATAGAATTATAAGGCCAACTCAATATATTTTGAGTCAAATAGTTAAGCAGAACCCGTTCGTATTCTCCGGTAGCCGCTGAAGAAGATTCACCATTTGTTGTCCATCTCCAATTCCCCATAGCAGTATATACAAAACTATCTATTACTATTCCAGACAAATGATAACTACTAAAGTAATTGTCTCTTACACTTCGTAAATGTTTACAAGTATCGTAAAGCAATCCATTACTACTGATGTTTTTTTGTTTCATTGCATCTTGCTCAGCTTTTGGATTCGTAGATCTCCAATTTCCACCCATATTTGTGTCAGGATATATATATGTACCGTCCCACTGACCAAAAACACTTATACTTCTGAAGGCTGGTAATATTTCAAATCGTATACCATCACTAAAAGCGATTTTCACTATCTGTCCATCAGCTCTTACCTCGCTCCGAGGATAAGCAATTTGTATTGCACTTCGAACCGACTGCAGTAAACGTGATTGCCCATTGCCTCTAGCATAATCAAAGCGGTTATATTCATTTTGTGGAAGTTCCACTAAAATATCTAGATCACTTGTGCTAATTGCTGTTCCTCGTCCATACGACCCTACATACATGCTATTTTGTGTTTCGCTTTGGCTATTCCAAAATTCTCTGTTTATTGCTCGTGTTACAGTTCGATAACGTGTTGATACGGTACTCCTAGTATCTCTCGAAATAACCTCACCCCGTTTTGATACCGGTAAACTCATTGTGTTCTACCTCCTTTCCTTAAAGCAATAGGCAAAAAACTGTCAATCTCTGAATCAGAAAATGTACTATCTTTAGTTATATTCAGTGCCTTTCTTGCCATTTCTACTGCCTTATCAGTAGTTTTCGGCGCATCGGCATATATTTTATCAAGCTGATGCACAGTGCTCCTATAATTCTCAAATAAATTAGTTGTTGTGCTTTCCTGCAGTTTAATTTGTAATAGAAGCAATTTCAAATCATCTCTTATGATCAGCAAATTATTCGCTGCAGCCTTATGTTGGTTAACCATTATTTGTAGATCAAATGATTTAAAATAAGCACTCACAAAGACTGAAATGAACGAAATTAATGCAGAAGAAACTTTAATCCACAATTGATCTGTAAAAATCAAAGACACTACTCCAACAGAGGTTAAAGAAGCCGCAATAATTTTCATCGTTTCCATACACTTAAATCTAGTATCGTAGATATCTGCTTGCTTTTCTTGAATCTTATGTGACCAAACTACGCTAGCAAGAGTATCTCTAACTGATGATTCAATTTTTTCGTAATTACCAGATATAAGAATCACTCCCTTTCTTCAAACTCTACTATTTTAGCTAGTAATGCGATTGATTTTCTGCTTATCTTCATCAAGATTTAACACATGCAATTTCCTATGGCAATTCGGACATAAAGCAACAGTATTTTTAAGGGTGTCTGCACCACCTTTTGATAGCCATTCTATGTGATGTGTTTCCAGATACGGTTTACCTTCGTTGTCAGTAAATGGTGCATCCTCTCCACATAGTTGACATCTCCCATCAGCTATACGCTTAGCGTATTCTGAAACATATGGATCTCGAATGTAAGATGTAGATTTGACACTTCTCACGGATACATTCTTACTCTGATTGTCTATAGCTTTTTGCTTAAGCTCAGTCATAGACATTTTTCGTGCCTGCCGCCTTTTCTTTTCTTCATGATCCTCTAAAAGGCTTTCATCTACCGGTATTTCTCCAAACTTCAACTTCACTGGGAACATCCATACTTTTCTTAGTAAGCCGTCCTCTCCCTTTTGTGTTTCTTGATATGGTGCTGCAGACAGTTCAATTGGGCCCTTATATCCTTCATTCCCGTGTAAATTATAACGAGGAATGCAAAAAACATTGATATAAAAGGAATTTTCTGGCTATTCCTATTGAATTTCCGCACTTTCCACGTTA
>NZ_JBSQPW010000052.1:0-7590 GCF_055118575.1 Trichococcus sp.
AGATATGGCTACCGTATTGGATTACTTGGATGACCATTACGCCGAGCCGAACGAAACCTACTTCGGCCAAGCAGAAGGCAAAAACGTCGTCTACATCCACCTCGAGAGTATGCAACAGTTCCTGATCGATTTGTCCCTTACGGACGAAACAGGAACGACGACAGAAGTGACGCCATTCCTGAACAGCTTGTATCACAGCAGTGATTCCTACAGTTACAGCAACATTTTCCACCAGACTGGGCAAGGTAAAACAAGTGACGCAGAACTGATGCTGGACAATTCGCTGTTCGGATTGCCTCAAGGATCAGCTTTTACCCAGATAGGGGCCGACAACACGTTCCAATCGGCACCGGCCATTCTGAGCGAAACCTATGGCTACACATCAGCCGTTTTCCACGGCAACGTCGGCTCTTTCTGGGATCGCGACAATGTTTACAAATCTTTTGACTACGACTATTTCTTTGATGCCGACAGCAGTTATACACTGACGGATGAAAATTCGGTCGAATACGGGTTGAAGGATAAATTGTTCTTCCAGGAATCGGCTCAATACCTGGAACAATTGCCGCAGCCTTTCTATGCGAAGTTCATAACCGTTTCGAACCACTTCCCGTTCCCAGAAGACGAGATGAACAGCACCTTCACTCTAGATACCGGGGATGAAACGATTGACGGTTATTTCAATACCGTGCACTACGCCGATGCAGCCTTGGCAGAGTTCTTCCAATATATGAAGGATGCAGGACTTTATGATAATACGATTTTCGTACTGTATGGCGATCACTTCGGAATATCCAGCTCACGCAACGAAACGTTGGCACCACTTATTGGAGCGAATGCGGATTTGTGGGGCGCCTATGACGACGCCATGATGCAGCGGGTCCCTTTCATCATCCATAATCCTGGTTCCGGCACCGGACAGATCAGCGACGTCTATGGCGGCCAGATCGATATCTTGCCTACCGTGATGCACCTTCTGGGTGTCGATACTTCGGCTTATGTCCAACTTGGACAGGATCTGTTGTCGGCGCAACATGAGGGGATCGTTACTTTCCGTAACGGCAGCATCGTGACGAGCGAATACACTATTCTAGGCAACAATGTTTACCATACGCAGACAGGCACACTTGCTTATCAGACCGAAGATGTGACCCAAAAGATTGCTGAAATCCGTGCAAAAGCTGAGCTGCAACTCGCCATATCCGATCAGATCATCAACGGTGACTTGCTTCGCTTCTACACCCCGGATGGCTTCGTTCCGGTCGACAAGAGTCAGCACAGCTATGTGGATTCTCCAGCCGAACTGGAAGAGGACATCGCCGAATTGGGTGACCTGAATACTTCCTTATTCTATATGAACAACAGCATCTCAAGCGTTCCGCTTTATCAGACCGATGCGCCTGAGTTCCCGGCTAACCAAGCCGCTGCTGAAGTGACTGCGACGGAAGAACAACCCGCTTCCGAAGAAGTCCAAGCAACAGAACAGACAGAAACAGTTGAATAACCAAACGGCCGTCTCGCAAAAATGAGACGGCCGTTTTTAGTGTTGGCACCCCGATGATTGTCGGATTCTTCAAAGTTATCCGACAACTTCCGGGGCGAACGTACTCTGATTGTCGGATTCTTCAAAGTTATCCGACAACTTCTGGGGCGGACGTACTCTGATTGTCGGATTCTTCAAAGTTATCCGACAACTTCCGTCATGTTTGTGGCTTCTGCACGAAAAAAGACTGTCTTCAAAGAGACAGCCCTGCTTTTAACTATTTTTTTCGAGTGCTGTTTTCGTGGGTAACTTGATTGTGAAAATCGTTCCCTCTCCGGGATTGCTTTCCACATCGACCGTTCCTTTATGATTCATCACCAAGGACTGGACCACAGCGAGCCCGATTCCCGATTCGCCGAATTTCGTGTTCTTTCTGGAAACATCCACTTTATAGAACCTTTCCCAAATGCTGGTGATGTCCTTCTTCTCGATGCCGATGCCTGTGTCTTTGACCTGGATGATCTGTTGCTCACCATCCCGGAACGACGACAGGGTAATCGTGCCGTTTTGCGTGAACTGGATAGCGTTTTGAGTGAGATTCACCATGATCTGGATAAAGCGATCATAGTCCGCATATATCCGGTCCGCTGCATCCACTTGGACGATGATCAGGTCATCCTTCGCCTGCGCTTTTGCCCGCATCTGTTCCGCAACATTCTCCAATGCTTCTTTAGCCGAAAATTCCTGCTTCACTAAAATAATCTGGTTGGAGCGGATCTTTTCGTAATCCAAGTTTTCGTTTACCAAACGGATCAGCCTTTTGGTTTCTTTCTGCATCAGTTGCATGCTGCGGTCCCGGCTTCCTTCAGGAATCATATGGTGCTGGATTCCTTCCAGGATGCCGTTGATTGTCGTGAGCGGCGTTCGCATCTCATGAGCAACATCCATCATGAACTGACGCCGCAAATTTTCTTGGCGTTCGACCTCCTCATTGGAGGCTTTCAAAGACCTTGCCATTTGGTTGAAATCCTCCGAGAGCTCATCGAATTCATCTTTGTGATGATTCTCCAACGAAATATCAAAATTACCTGATGCAATCTCATGGGTCGCCCTCCGCATGCGTTTGATGCGCCTTGTCAGATAATTGGCGATTCCGAGGCTCAACACAATCGCGATGCCGCCCGAAGTCAACACAGCCACAAGCAGGTTGTGCTCAATCTCATTGATTTCGTCCTCAATCCCTTTTACAGGTGAGCCTACCGCTATGAAGCCCGTGAACTCGGCCGTCGTCGCATTAAATAGTGGGAGATAAACCGTCAAAAAACGCTTCTTTTCGTTCAGGAAGCCGCGATCCCGCTCCGTCAAAGAAATCCGTTCACCTGCTGCAAGCCTTTCAAAATCTTCAGTACTGATTCCACTCGTGTAAGCTTCCGTCGATTGCGGATAAACCATATGGTCTTGAGCATCGAAAATGGCGAAAGAAACATCCTGATTGGACACTAAAGCCGAACCGCTCTCAAGCTGTTGAATCGTCATATTCTGATCGATGATCGATTCGGCATATCCGTACAACTGTGCCTCTTTCTCGTCATAAACATTACCTGTGACGTACTGGATGATCAGAATGCCTGTGACACTGACGGTCAAAAGGATCAATGCAAAAAAAGCCAGGATTTGTTGGTATACGTACTTCATTTTTCCTCTACTCCGCTGTCGTCGAATTTGTAGCCGACTCCCCAAACCGTTTGGATTACTTGCGGTCCGACCGCTTCTATTTTTTGCCTCAATTTCTTGATGTGTGCATCGATTGTCCGTTCATCGCCGTAATAAGGGTCTTCCCAAATCCGGGTCAAAAGGTGTTCCCTTGAAAAAACTTGCTTCGGGTGTTCAGCCAACAGTGCGAACAGTTCAAATTCCTTCGGCGTTAAACTTTCGATCTGTTTCCCATCCAGGTAGGCTTCGCGCGTAATCGTGCTGATTTTGACGTGATCGGTGAGCACATCGAAATCGTCCGCGGCCTGTGCTTGCGAATGGTCCACCATAGCGCGACGGTGCATCGCTTTGATGCGGGCTATCAATGTCAACGGGCTGAACGGCTTCGTGACGTATTCATCCGCGCCGATTTCCAGACCGATGACCTGATCACTTTCCGAATCGCGCGCCGTTAGCATGATGATCGGCACAAACTCGGAAATTTTTCTTATTTCGCGGCAGACCTGCATCCCATCCATGCTCGGCAGGTTCAGATCAAGGATGATCATATCCCATTTTCTTTCTGCTGCCGTGAACGCCTCCAAGCCCTCTTTCCCATCATGCTTGAATGCAGCTTGCCAGCCTTCATTCTCAAAAAACATCGCCATCATTTCGCAGACGGCTTCATTGTCTTCTATCATCAAAATTTCCATAGCGACTCCCCTTTTCATTTCCTTCATTATATCTTTTTATCCGATAAGCGGCATCATTTCCCGTCTACGATACCACATACCTTTGAAGTTTCTGTGAAATAATCAGGAAATCGCCGTTTCCGACAGAAAAAGCCCCTGATCCGGGGCTTTTTTTGACAGTCTCAGACTGCTTCCTGTTCTCTTTTCGCTTCCACAAAGTACAGTTCTTCCACTACCAATTCGACAACATAAACGTGCTGCTCCTGCTTGTTGACATAGGATCGCGAAACCAAATGGCCGTTGACGCCGATTTGGTTGCCTTTGGCGCAATACTGTTCTAACAGATTGGCGGTTGCTCCCCAAAAAACGACAGGTATGAAATCCGCTTGTGGCTGACCTTCATCCGCTTTCCTTAACCGCTGAACCGCTAACGTATTGTTGCATACTTGCCTTTCGCCGTTCACCTGTTGCACTTGGATGGGCCGCACCAGGCGACCGATCAATGATACTTGATTCATCCTTCCATTCCTCCTTCAGCTTGACTTACTGTCTGTAATATCCGCAAAAAAAGCGTTTTGCTTTTTGATAAAAAAAAATAACCTGAGGACTTTTCATTGTCCCCAGGTCTATTTGCGTTTCTCAGCGGATGGCTTTCCCCATCCTCAGCGAATCCGCGTAATCGTTTATTTTTCGCAAACGGTGGTTGATGCCGGACTTTGATATGACTCCACTCGGGATCATTTCGCCCAGCTCTTTGAGGCTGATGTCGGGATTCTCCAAACGGATGACTGCGATTTCCTTTAGCTTATCCGGTAATTTCTCCAGACCTACTGTTGCTTCGATGAATTCGATGTTGGCTACTTGCTTTGCTGCCGCATCGATTGTTTTGTTCATATTGGCGTTCTCGCAATTCACCAAACGATTGACAGAATTACGCATGTCGCGGATAATCCGGACATCCTCGAATTTCATCATCGCATTATGGGCACCGATCAATGCCAGAAAATCAGCAATCTTCTCGGCTTCCTTCAGATACGTGATGAAACCGTTGCGCCGCTCGATCGTCCGCGCATTCAGGTCGAAGTGATTCATCATGTCGCAGATGTCCTGATTATGGTCCTCATAATTGGAATAGATTTCCAGATGATAACGGCTCGTTTCCGGGCTGTTCACCGATCCCCCGGCCATAAAAGCTCCACGCAGATAGGAGCGCTCCTTCTGGTTATTGTTCATGATGTCTTCGGAAACTTGCGTCTTGAACGACAGTCCATCAAAAATGTTCAGATCACTCAGCAGTTCCCGGACGCCTTGCTTCAGGCGCACGATATAGACGTTGTTTTTCTTCAGTTTCATTTTCCGGCGGACCAGCAATTCGCTTTCGAATGAATAGTGGTCCTTTAGGAGTACATACATCCGCCTTGCAATTGCCGCATTTTCCGTCTGGACATTCAGGACGAAAGCCTGATTATAGATACTGACCGAACCGCTCATCCGGATCAATGCGGTCAACTCGGCTTTTGCATGCTCGCGGTGCACTTCCAAGGTCGTCAATTCTTTTTTTACTTCAGATGCAAAAGACATATACGCCTCCTTTCCGACAGCTTCTTTCGATCAGAAAAAAGGTCAACAGATAGTTTTTATATTGGAAATGAGATTGATCAGTTCCGAAACGACTTTTTTGCCGTCGTGATATACGCCGCCGTTCTTCATATCCAGGAAATCGGCAGAAATGACCCGGCAGTTTTCTTCGCGCAATCCTTTGAAATCATGGCGGACCTGCAGCAAATATTCTTCGTCAGCTTGCTGATTCAGGTATTCATCCGGAACTTTTTCCGTGTTCACCAGGACGGTGTCAATGAATTTCGCTTTCAGATGATCATGCAATACCTTGATATGCTCAGCATCAGTGAAGCCCTCTGTTTCGCCCAATTGCGTCATGATATTACAGATGTAGACTTTCTCGGCTTTGGTATCGATGACCGCTTGGCCGAGGTCATGGATCATCAGGTTAGGCAAAATGCTCGTGTACAGACTTCCCGGTCCGATAACGACCATATCCGCCTCCAGGATACTGTTGATGACGTGACGGGAAGCGACAGCCTCCCTTGTTTCATCCAAAGGTTTGACATACACGCGCTCGATCTTTTTACGGCCTTTTGCGATTTTCGATTCACCCTTGATGACAGTGCCGTCCTTGAACTCTGCATAGAGTGAGAGCGGCTCGTCAGCTGCGGCATAGATTTTGCCTTTAACGCCCATCATAACGGACAGCAGCCGGATGGCGTCAAAAATGCTCCCTTTCATTTCGGTCAGGGCCACGATGATGAGGTTCCCGATGGCGTGTCCGGAAACAAAGGACTCCTTGGAATCGAAACGGTACTGGAAAATTTCCTTTTCCAGTTTCGGCATATCGGAGAGCGCAATCAGACAGTTGCGGATGTCCCCTGGAGGCACAATGTTGACGTGGTCGCGGATAATGCCGCTGCTGCCGCCGTCATCAGCCACCGTGACGATGGCCGTGATGTCCGTATTGTGGTTCTTCAGTTCCTCCAAAATGACAGGCAAGCCCGTTCCGCCTCCGATTACGACGATTTTCTTCGTTCTGCTCGGATTTTGACTCATGACCGATTCACCGTCTCTTTGCGTTTATTCCGATCACGGTGGGTCGTATTCACTTGATAGCCCGCTCCCTTCAATTGCAGGCTGGTCCGCTCCGCCAAAGCGACCGAGCGGTGTTGTCCGCCTGTGCAGCCGATGGCGATATTCACGCTGGTCTTGCCTTCTTTTTTGTAGCCGGGAATGATATATTCCAACAGATCAATGAATTTCTTGTAAAAGATTTCCGTCTCCGGTTGCTTCATAACGTAATCATAGACCGGCTTATCCAGCCCAGTCAACGGACGCAGGTCATCCACATAATGCGGGTTGGGCAAGAAGCGGACATCCATGACGATGTCGGCATCGATAGGCAAACCATACTTGAAACCGAAGGATACGACTTCGATATGAAAAACATCCTTGTCGTCGACTTTGAAAGTATCCAGAAGACGTTCCCTTAATTGGCGCGGTGTCGTCTCGCTCGTATCAATGACCAACTGCGAGCGATTGCGGATATCCTCAAGCAATTCCCGCTCTTTACGGATCCCTTCCAGCACAGTTCCGCCTGATTGGGTCAGGGGATGACTTCTTCTTGTCTCTTTGTATCGGGAAACAAGCACATCATCCTTCGAATCGAGGAAGATGACCTTGGTCGTGATGAAGGAAGTGTTGTCCAGACTGTCCACAGCAGACATGATTTCTTCAAAGAAAGCACGGGAGCGCAGATCGATCACTAAGCAGATTCTGCTTATTTTACCCGATTCTTTTACAAGTTCCCAAAATTTCGGTAACAAACTTGGGGGCATATTGTCTATACAGAAATAGCCTAAATCTTCAAATGTCTGAAGGGCGACCGTTTTTCCGGCGCCGCTCATCCCCGTTATGACTACCAATTCGAGAGT
This sequence comes from Trichococcus sp., assembly GCF_055118575.1. Classification (NCBI taxonomy): domain Bacteria; kingdom Bacillati; phylum Bacillota; class Bacilli; order Lactobacillales; family Carnobacteriaceae; genus Trichococcus; species Trichococcus sp. The sequence continues at coordinate 7,368 of NZ_JBSQPW010000052.1, forward strand.
GTCTGCCATGATAATTCCTCCAGTCAAAAAAATAGATATATCCATTATAACATACCGGGTGTATCATTTGTCTGTTTCTGAATATTTTAGTGATTCTTAAGTTTTGTTCGGTTATCTGAACGCAAATCATCACGCTCTTTCTTAAACGCGTTCTGATTCGCAGGGGATTCCGCCTAATCTGGCTAACCTTCATGGGCGAAAACAAACCCATTACGGCTAGCCC
>NZ_JBSQPW010000053.1:0-6893 GCF_055118575.1 Trichococcus sp.
TCAATGGCTTCAAAGCATTGGTAATACTGGATTATTGAGTAATTCGCTGTCTATAAAGGTTTTTAAAATTTTTTATGCATTTGATATTGCAATTAAGCCGTCGTTTTTTTTCACTGATTATCCCTTTATTTTGACTGACTTGTTTTTTTCCATGCTTGCCAGACATGATAGGCGTACTGAGAGAACGTGATGACAGCCAATCCCCCGACGAACAGCTGCAGATAGACCAATCCTTGCAGCCGGAACAAAGAAAGCAAGATTGTAGCAAAAACCAGGACAGTTGTGGCCTTTCCAAATATATTCGCCGGAACGATGATTTTAGGCTCGACATTCAGCAAAGCTATACCCAGCAATATCTGCAGCCCATCTTTGATCAATACGATCAAGAAAAACCAATTTTTGATGTAACCGATGTCCATCAAGGTGTACAGGACTGAAATCTGCATCACTTTATCAGCAAAAGGATCAGCCACCTGCCCGAATTTTGTGATGGCATCATATTTCCTGGCGATATAGCCATCGATGATGTCGGTAAGGCTGGCTACCAGAAAAATGATCATCGCCCAACGGACCGGATGCGCTGCATCGGAATAGAAGACCAGCAAATAAAAAGGGATCAAAAACAGACGTATCAGCGTCAGGATGTTCGGTACACGTTTCATAAATTTTGCCTCCCAGCTACCATTGGCGTTCCTCTTACCTATATTTTAATCCATAGTGCCTCCTTTAGCTATTTTTAGAAGAGTCGGACGCACAAAAAAAGTTCAGAAACCAAGCAACCGGATGGCAGCAGGTTTCTGAACGATTTTCAATAATGCATCACGTTGTCTTGATAATGGATGCCTGTCCCAGCCAGGAAAACGATCTCATCGAAGAAATATTGCATTTTCTGGGAAGATGCCAACATGAATTCCGGATGCCACTGCACCGCGAAGATATTTTGGCTTCTTTCTTTTGCTTGGAAAGCTTCGATCAACCCGTCGGAGCTCCAAGCGATGGCCTCAAAAGGTTCCGCCAATTCCTTTACGCCCTGGTGGTGGAAAGAGTTGACGAGATGCTTCTCCCCTAAAAAGGAACGCAAGAAATTATTCGGAGCAATCGAAATCGAATGGGAAGCATACTGGATGTTCGTTTTTTGGTCATGTTGGACATCATATTCTTCCAGTTGACTGATATCCTGATGCAGGCTGCCGCCAAAAGCGACATTGATCAGTTGCATCCCGCGGCATACCGCAAAAATCGGTTTGCATTGATTGTATGCCTCTCTGGCCAAAGCGATCTCAAAAGCATCCCGCGCCGGATGCGTGACACCCAACCGATGCGTCGGCTCCTCATCATATAAAATAGGGGATACGTCCTGTCCGCCCGCCAAAATCAAGCCGTCCACGGCGTTTATGTAGTGCTCTGCATCCATTGGATCGCTGATGGGAATCACGAGCGGAATCCCTCCAGCTACTTGTACACCATCGATAAATCCTTGCGGTGTGTATGTTTTTTCCATCTGGTTGCCGATTTCAGCAGTCAGATGGTTGCCTCCAATTCCAATAATCGGTTTCATCCAATATTCCTCCCATCCTATTTTTTTTAATGAAGTGCGGTCATGATCTGCGCACACTTCCCACAATTTTCGTTAGCGTACAAAAAAAGCACATATGTATAACGATACACCCATGCGCATTGTGACCCTCGCTTTTGTTTCGGAAGGCTGCATATCAGTCAATGATCGTCCCATTACACTTGATTGGAAGATCTTGCAGACACACTTTCCATAAAGGCTGTTCAAATGAGCGCACAATGTACAAGCTTATCTTTTCCGCAACACATATACATGTTCATATAGCCGTACATCATTCTCATCCCTCCGCACCTTTTATTGCTTTTAGATAAATTTTTTCACCAAATTCACATTTAAAAATAAATTAATGCTATTGTAACGTGCTGTTATCCCTCTGTCAATCACGATTTGTGGCGTTTTTCGATATATCGTCTCATTTTTATTCTCATTTCATTATGATTACCCTTGATTCCCCTTGCTTTTTGGACGTTTTTCCTCTAGGATTCAATATAGAAATTAAAATTAAAAAAAAATGAGAACACTTGCGGCTGGATACATTTTCAAGAATGAGTAGCAATAAGAAAGGACGTGTGCGAGCAAATATGATTAAGGCAAACAAGCACCGCATCCAAACATATATCGAATCACTGGCGCGCTTTACTGCAACTCCCGGTAATGGTACGACCAGACTTTCCTACAGCAAAGAGGATGCAGCAGCCCGGCGTTACATCAAACAGGAAATGGCTAACCTCGGCCTTTCAGTCCGGGAAGATGCGGTCGGGAATATTTATGGAAAATTGGAAGGTGCGTTGAAAAATGCGCCTGCGGTCATCATCGGTTCACATTTTGACAGTGTCCCGAATGGCGGCTCCTTCGATGGCCCAGCCGGGATCATCGCCGGACTTGAAGTCGCGGCTTTGTTTCAGGAATATGGCTTAGAGCCCCAGTACCCGCTTGAAGTCATTGCAATGATTGAAGAAGAAGGTTCCCGCTTCGGAGGCGGCGTGCTCGGTTCCCGTATGATAGCCGGGCAAATCACCCCTGCGGATTTGTATGAGATGAAAGACAGCATCGGCCTCTCAGCAGCTGCAGCGATGGAAAAACTGGGATTCAACGCGGCTGACATCTGTTCGGCTCGACGTACCGGTAATGATGTGAAAGCCTTTCTTGAATTGCATATCGAACAAGGACCTGTATTGGAAGAAGGCGCTCAAGATGTGGGCATAGTCCAAATGATCGTCGGCATGACTGAAATCCGCATAACAGTCAGAGGAAGATCCGGGCACGCCGGGACAACCCCTATGGAAGGTCGGGCTGACGCCCTTGCGGCAGCCGTATCGATTCTGAATGAACTACCAGGAATAGCCTCGGATGAATCCGACTTGCCAGTTTTGACTGTAGGAAAACTCGACGTCCTCCCGAACGGCGCCAACGTCATCCCGAACCAAGTTGTTTTCACAGTTGACATCCGTTCAGCCAATAGCGACACCATTAAGCGCATCCTTCGTAAAATCGACAAGCTTGTGGCTGATGCGGAAAGGCCAGGTATCTCTTTAAGTATCGATGAGTTGCTCTATGCGGAGCCAGTCGAAATGTCAGCGAATATCCAGTCGTTACTGATCGGAAATTGCGAAAAACTGGGACTGCGCTATCGGAAAATGGTCAGCGGTGCCGGTCATGACGCCATGATATTTGCGGGTTTCACTGACACGGGATTGATTTTCGTCCCCAGCAAAGACGGTATCAGCCATACACCGGAAGAATGGACAGATTATGCGCAATTGCAAAAAGGGATTGAAGTTGCCTTCGAAACAATTGTACAATTGACAGAAGCAAAAGAAAAAAGCAGCAATACTGAAATGTAATAAAATACTATCAAAAGAGTCAGGGTGTGCAATGTGGTGATCCACATCAAGAAAAACCCTGCCGAGGAGGAAATTATGGCAATTTGGTCAAATAATTATCACGGTTCCATGAATGAAAAAGCATTTGAATTCAATTCATCGATCGATGCGGATGCCCGTCTGGTCTATGCGGATATCGCCGGCAGTATCGCACATGCAAAAATGTTGGGCAAAACCGAAATCATCCCCCGCGAAGAAGCAGAGGCCCTCGTCAATGAACTGGGCAAAATGAATGATGAATTGCAGGACGGCGATCTTACCATCGATTTTTCGGAGGAAGATATCCACAGCTTCCTGGAAGCAGAATTGACGCGTCGCCTTGGCGCTATCGGCAAGAAAGTTCACACGGGAAGAAGCCGCAACGATCAAGTAGCGACTGCTTTGAAGTTATATTCTGTTTCCGCGTTGGAACACCTTTCCGACCTTGCTGCCAATGTTGCCCTTGCATTGAGCGAAAAAGCCGAACATCATCTGGAAACGATCATGCCTGGTTATACCCATCTGCAACGCGCACAACCGATCACGTTTGCCCATCACCTGATGGCTTACACGGAAATGTTTCTGCGTGACAAGTCCCGTTTGGATGATGCCAAAGAACGGGTTCTGCATTATTTGCCGCTGGGCAGCGCCGCCCTTGCGACGACAACCTTGCCGTTGGACCGCGCCTTCACAGCTGAAGCACTCGGATTCAAGGATTTTTCCCGGAATAGTCTGGATGGCGTATCCGATCGTGACCATTCCTTGGAAATGCTGGCCGATATGTCGATCATCATGGTCCACATTTCCCGTCTGGCTGAAGAAGTCATCCTCTGGTCATCACAAGAATTCGGATTTGTGAAAATCCGGGACACTTTCTCTTCCGGCTCAAGCATCATGCCGCAGAAAAAAAATCCGGACATTGCAGAATTGCTGCGCGGAAAATCCGGTCGTGTCTTCGGCGACTTGATGGGCGTCTTGACTTTGATGAAAGGTTTGCCGCTTGCCTACAACAAAGATATGCAGGAAGAAAAAGAATTGCTGTTCGAAGCGATCGACACGGTCACTTTCTGCTTGGAAATCCTGCCTGCCATGCTCAAAGATATGGACGTGATCGAAGCAGCCATGCTGACGGCTTCGCAGAAAGGCTATCTGAACGCGACCGACTGCGCCGACTTCCTTGTCGAAAAAGGCATCCCTTTCCGTGACGCTTACCAGATCACCGGAAACATCCTGAAGGAGTGCGAAGACCAGAATCTTACATTGGAAAACTTCCCATTGGAGATGTACAAAAAACACTCGGATGCTTTTGATGAAACCATCTACAAAAAGGTGGACCTAAAGGAATGCGTCATCCGCAGAAATGTAGCCGGCGGTCCGGCTCCGGAGCGCGTGAAAGAGCATATCGATGCAGTCAAAATGAAATTGGAAGACTACCAAATCATTTCCTAAGCACCGAAAATAATATAAAACGCGGGGTTGTCTCAAAAAAAATGAGACAGCCCCGCGTTTTTGCATTCCTCAAAAGAAATGTTCCGTTTAATTCCTTAGACTTAATCGGGTATCCGTTCGATCTTCATCAGATTGGTTGTGCCGCTTTCTTTTATCGGCGTCCCGGCAGTGATGACGATGGCTTCTCCAGGCTGCGCAAAGCCCTTTTCTTTCGCCAATGCAGTTACTTTGCTTAGCATATCATCAACATTGTCTGGCTCATCGATGACGAATGCCTGAACACCCCAGACAAGCGCCAACCCTCTTTGGACCCGTTCGCTGTAGGTTGCCGCCAAAATGTTCGCTTTCGGGCGGTATTTTGAGATCATCCGGGCCGTATGCCCGGAACTGGTTGCCGCTACGATGGTTTTGATTCCCAGATTCATGACCGTGCGCGCTGCAGCTTGGCTGATTGCTTCGGTAACGGATGCCTTATCGAACAATGACATGGTGGACAGGTTTCCGCCATTTGCCTCCAAGGCTTCTTCGGTCCGTTCCGCAATCCGTGCCATCATCGCGACGGTCTCGACTGGATATTGACCAACCGCCGACTCTCCGGAAAGCATAATCGCATCCGTCCCATCAAAAATAGCATTCGCGACATCGCTGGCCTCTGCACGTGTCGGGCGTGGGTTCCATTGCATCGAATCCAGCATCTGCGTGGCGGTGATGACTTGCTTCCCGAGCAGATTGCATTTGCGGATCAGATCTTTTTGGACAATCGGCACGTCCCCTCCGTTGATTTCCACTCCCAAATCGCCCCGCGCTACCATCAAGCCGCTGCACACCTTGAGTATTTCTTCAGCATTCTGTACGCCTTCCTGGTTTTCGATTTTGGCGATGATCTGCGTGTCCGTCGCATCCATTTCTTCAAGGATCTCGACAATTTCCAGGATATCACTGGCCCTGCGGACGAAACTGGCGGCGATAAAGTCTACCCCCTGCTGGACACCAAAGCGGATATCCGCAATATCTTTTTCCGTCAGGCCAGGCATACTGAATTTGGCTTCAGGAACATTGATGCCTTTTGAATTCTTTAGGATACCGTCCACCTGGACAAGGGCTGTGATTTCTTTGGCGGCATAATTGATGTCCGTGACCTCCAGAACCAACAGTCCGTCGTCGATCAGAATGTGCATGCCGATCGTCACATCATCAATCAACTTTGGATAAGTGACAGAGAATTTTTCTTTTGTTCCCAGTATAGGTTCCATACTTATGATTACCGACTCGCCGGAAACCAATGTAACGGCATCATCCGTCATTTTGTTTGTCCTGATTTTCTGTCCTTGGATATCCAGCATGATCCCTATATTTTTGTTCGCCAAGCGTGCGGCTTCCCTGACATTATTCAGACTGACCATGTGCGTTTCATGTGCGCCGTGCGAAAAATTCAGTCGAGCCACATTCATGCCGCTGTTCATCATCCTTACCAGCACATCGACTGAATCGCTGGCCGGTCCAATCGTGCAGACTATCTTCGTCTTTTTCACCATATTAGCCCCTCATTTCTGAATTGACCGTTCTCATAACCTGACATTTACCTGTCTTCATTATAGAACAAATTTGCCTGGTTTAGAAATGATGACCCTGCTGAAAGAACAAACATCGTTCTATTTCGTTCAATGCCATTAACTTAAGGGTATTGACAAACAAGGGACATGTGGAAATGGGAGGGGATTGGCGATCAGAATTCAGAAGAAACGCTCAGCGCGGTAGCCAAATCTGTCGAACAGATGAGGAGGATCCGACAATTTGATTCCCGGTTAATCCGAGATTATCGAATGTCGAGAAACATTCAACAATTTGACATCTTGTCGGACCGAAATGATCGAATAGCCGAGGAACATTCAACAATTTGGCCTCGTAATCGAGTAGGAGGAGCCTTTAGGCTCCGACCTCTCACACCACCGTGCGTACGGTTCCGTACACGGCGGTTCAGTATCTTGAGTAAGCAGACTCTGCCA
>NZ_JBSQPW010000054.1:0-7188 GCF_055118575.1 Trichococcus sp.
CTTCACGACTTCGCTGAAGTTCTTGATGCCGATGTTGAATTTCTTCGCCATGCCGCCGACTGTCTCCAACAACAAGTTATCGCGCTCTTGGATTACGCCGCCGATGTGGTACGGCAAGCCGCAGTTGGCGAAAGAGATGTATTCACCTTTTTCGAAGATGACGATTTCGTCCTCTTCATTCAATCTTCTCAAGCGTGCCGCTGCAGTCGCTCCGCCGGCTACGCCGCCGATGATCACAATTTTACGTTTCATTATATATAATCCTCATTTCACAAAGTTTTTAAGTTTCGGTTGTATGCAGATAATAATACCCCGGTAGGTATAATCTGTAAAGGGAAATGTGACAGAGATGTTAAAAAAATTTTGCACAAACTCCCAATCCCGGCCCGCCGGTGCCGCCGAGCTCCGACGAAAGTCCCCTCGTCGGAGGTACGGTGCCAATGACCCGCTCTCCTCCTATTACCGGGCTCTAGCCGGAGCATAGCGCGGATTCGCGCCCTCTCCTCCGGCGAATGAAGGCTAGCCGGAGGTACGGATTTCTCACTCGCACCAGCTTCGGCGAAATAAACCCTAACAGGAACTGGCGCCTAACTCCGGTGAGTGCCCTTCTCGACGGAGTTGGGCTCTTCGGTATTCATCTTCCTCCTATTACCGGACCCTAGCCGGAGCTGAGCACGAATTTACACCCTGTCCTCCGTCGAACGATGTCTCCCCGGAGGTACGAATTTCATACTCGCACCAGCTCCGGCGAAGCAAACCCTAACAGGAACTGTTCGTCAGTGCGAGTATTTGCGTCCGACTTCCTTCAGATTCCACCTCACGGTGGACACCCTTGTCATTCGCTAACAGTTCCTACTGCAAAGCCTGTAGTGGACTTTCACCACCAATTCGTTGCCTTGCGGGTAGGCGGCTATCAATTTTTCGTTTTATATTTTTCTTGGAGCTTGGCCGAAGTGTCCTGCTTGAGTTCGTCGAAGTCGTTCGTAGTTTCCTCGCTTCTTTGGACCACACTCATGACAAATTCAATATACTCATCATGCTCCCAGGTGGCTGTATATCCATTGATAAGGAAAAAAACATCAGTTGCAACAACAGCTGTACGCTTATTGGCATTTTGAAATAGTTGCTTCCCTGCAATTCCGAGTAGCAGGACTGCTGCTTTTTCGAAAATTGTCGGATAGGCTTCCTCTCCAAATGCGGTTGCTTTCGGCGCTTCAATCACTGCATTTAGCGCTGCTGGTTCTCTGATGCCTATCAATTCTTTAGGTGTGTACCTTTTGATGATTCTCGTGTTGATCTGAATCAGTTGTTCTTCGGTCAGATATTTCATTGTTACATGTCGGCCAATGATCTCATTACCGAGTCATACTTATCGAAGTAATCGTCCAACATTGAATCAAGCTCTTCAGTTTCTAGGTGCTTCGGTATTTCAGCAGGAGTAACTTTTGAGATTAAAACGGTGTCGATCTCTTTTTCTCCATCGTTAACTTTTACAGTGATGTATTGGATTTCATCTCCAGGTCCAGCATGTAAAGTGCGCAGTACGTCTTCAGGAACAGAGATAACCACGCTGTTACCGGTCACTCGCAACTTAAAAGTATTTACCTTGTCTTTCGATCGTTTATTACTTTCTGCAAGCGAATAACGATAAGTGCGTTTGGCCATTCCTCCTTTTTTGTTTGTGATTGTACTTGTTTCTGGCACAGTTATAGAATTAGTTTTAATGTTCTTAATCATAATATTATCAATTCTCTCTTATTATATTTTTTAGTTATCCTATTTTTTTATTTTATTAGTTTTTAGGTTAGGTTAGGTTAGGTTAGGTTAGGTTCACTATTTTTGGTTTTCTGTGTGTTTTCAATATTATATTTTGTAATGTTCAGTATTCCCTATAACTGTATATACAGAATAACAGTATATACAGTTATTGTCAACAACTATTGTGATTCGTCAGGTTTGTTGTGTTTCACGGTGATTGATTTGTTGACGGATAGGCGAGCTCTCGACATTCTAGGTTACCGTCCTGGGCTGACGCCTGACATCACTATACTTCGTCGGCTGTTCGGCTGGCTTCATTCTTCGTTCAGTCAACGATTTTTCTTTTTGTCGGTTGTTCCGCATTCTTAAGTCTTCATTCAGCCGACGCCTTTGCCTTCTGTCGGCTGTTCGGTAATCTTCACTCTCCGTTCAGCCGACGCCTTTGCTTTTCGACGTTGTAGCCCCGATTAGAAAAAAGAAGCTGAAATAGGTGTTGGATCTTCATCCAAACCTGATTTAGCTTTGATTGTCGAGTAAAGGGATACCGTCATGGCGTTCGCTCGACAGGCCGCCTTCGGTCGGCTGTTCTGCATTCATCAGTCTGCGTTCAGCCGATGTTTTTGGGATTCGTCAGTTGATAGGTAATTTCCGCCCCACGGATAGCCGACGGACAGTCCACATGATGGAGCACAGCAGTCAATCTAATGGATTGCAATCTTTTGATTGAAATTTTTGAGTTTGAATAACGTTTACCCATTCCGAACTCGCTTAACAAGTATCTACTCAAAGCCCCTTAAGACGTCGATCAATTTATCCATGTAGGTAATCGTGGAAATATTAAGGAACCAATTAATTGTGTACTCATCAGCTAGTGTAGGAACAGTATTTTTGAAAGACTCTCTATTTGTATGTTCGTGTTTCTCAGAATCTATTGCACTTGATCTGCTGATCCTACAGTTAGCACAGGCGTTATCGATCGTACTGTATAGTCTTTCTGCATGTGTTTTGTACCATTTTTCTGTTTTTTCGTAGTTATGACCAACATCGTGTTCAAGAGTATTCTGTCCGGAGAATGGTTTGTTGTATACCTGATTGTGCATGCATAACCAGGTTTCGAAGCTTCGGGATGAAAATATGATAGGCACATCGCCATTAAACCAATTATAGTGCTTCCTTAGGTCAGCGCGCACTTCATCACGGTTGGATTGTCCCGGCTTTAAATCAGTATCCGTCACAATGAAAAACAAATCATCTGCGGCGATGGTGTCCCCCTTTTTCCCATCATGCCTTCTTTTTGAATGTTTTTTCGTTTGATCAAAAGCTGTTTCAAACTCCTTTCTGTTTGGATATGCGTAATACTTCAATTTTGCTTTCGTCAATCTACGCTGGAAGAGATGTTTGAAATACCAGATTTCGCAATTGCTGTGATCTAAAGCTTCCGGGATGTAGAGATGTATTATTGGTATCGTCTGCTTCATTTATGAAAATACCTCTGGGATCCCACCGAATCGGCCTTCTAAGTACAAGTTTGTCCAGTTATGATTGTTATAGGATACGTCCTTGAAATCGTTCAGGTACGTGATGAAACTACTTTGGCTTGAACGCTCTTTTTCAATTAAGCAGATTTGTTCCTTCGCAAAAAATTCTGATGAAAGTAGCAGCGGATTATGCGAGGCTACCAAAAATTGAGCCCTTCCACCACTCCCTTGTTTTAAAAATTTTTTCAGTATCCCTTCCTGGATTTTGATATGGTATTTGCTATCAAATTCATCAGATATGTAGAGGGAATGATTCATTAAAGCATTAAACAGGTTAATGGACTGCGACAAGAACTTTTTGGTCCCATCTGATTCCAAATCCAACGGCAATTCATAACTCCGAGATTTCACCTTATGGACTGTCGTAATCTTGTAATTACTTCGACTCTTTATTTGGTCCAAGAGATTTTCGACATTTTCTTCAGACATTTTTTCTGCATCACGACGAAACGCTGTCACAGCTTTAATTAATTCTTCAGTAATATCTTCTATGTTGAAATCTGATATAGCGAAGTCGAAATCATACAGCTCGGCCAATATTTGTTCCTTGAACGTTGGATTTTCATTTACTTTTTCAATAAAATCATTTAGATTACTATAATCGCTGTTCATTGAAAAGCCTTTTGTTATTTCGTAATAAACTGCCTGTACAATTTTGTAGGCGGTACTCTTTACTTCGATTTCATAATACTTTTTATTGATATTGGAGTTCATCATTGCCAGTATGGACTTGTATTCTATATTTTCTTGAGACAGTTTTTCGATTATTTTATTTAGGCCATTCATGGATTGGTGCAAATCATCCCCAACACGTTGAAAAATAACTTTTTTTGCACCTAACCTAGTCTTTAGTATCTTTTCATAACTCAGTTCTTCATTCACTACATAATAATCATCTGGATCAAAGCTTATTTTATAATACGTTTTCACATCAATGTTCTTACCGTCTTCCATAACAGAGGAAATGAAACTTAAATCAAATGAAATATCCTTTTTGTCATTTGACAATCTGAATGGTATAGGTCTGTTTACCATATCTTTACTTGAATGCATTTTTTCATTCATTGATAGGAAGTAATTTAAAAAAGAAAAAGCCAACAATAAATTCGATTTCCCAGAAGCATTTGCTCCAAAGAGAATGGCACCATTCAATACAGCACGCGTCAAACCATCCTTGTCTTTGTAGGAATATATCGTATTCATTTTAAATTTTTCAGCACTGTTGTATGGGTGATCCAGTGACAAGGTTGTCTTATCTTTGAAAGAGAAAAAATTTTCGACAGATAGGTGAGCTAGCATTTAATCCCTCTTTTCTTGGTTATATTAAGATTATAACTCAAAAAAGTTCGATTTTAAATAGATACGCTATTTCAAATTGAACTTTTTTGAGAATTGCTATTTTTAGTGGCAAGCGCTCGTTCTAGAAAATGTAGGCTTTAGATACTCCAATGCGTTAAGGGTACCGTCCTGGGCGGATGCCCGACAAAAGAGAAAAAAAACCAAAGAAAAAGCTCCCGCCGCGGCGGGAGCCTTATTTGTGTTGATTTAGATAAACAAATTCAAGTTGGCATCCATCGTGTCGCCGATGTAAGCTGCTACACCGCCGAAGTCCACGCCATCGATGATTTCCTCTTCTTTGATGCCCATGATATCCATGGACATTGTGCAGGCTACCATCTTGACGCCCATTTTTTTCGCTTGGGCGATCATGACCGGCAGGCTGTCGACGTTCTTTTGTTTCATGACGGCTTGGATCATTTTCGATCCGACGCCGCTCATGTTCATTTTCGAGATCGGCAGTTGGCCTGCGTGGTTCGGCAACATGATGTCGAACATTCTTTCCATGCCGCGTTTCGCTACGCTGACTTTCTCCGGACGTTTGATGACGTTCAAGCCCCAGAAGGTGAAGAACATCGTCACTGGCTTGCCGTAAGCCGCCGCTCCGTTGGCGATGATGAAGGAAGCCAAGGCTTTGTCCAAATCTCCACTGAAGACAACCATTGTTGCGCCATCTTTCGTTTCCTGCAGGACAGGTGCTTGCGCCGCTTGAGATGCCATTGCCGCAGGATTGAAGCCAGTTGCTGGAACTGCCGGAGCTGCTTTCCCTTTCGAGATATGCGCACGGACGATTTTCCCGTCGATTTCTTTCGAGATCATTGTGTTGCCGGTGTTCTTCGTCCAGGCAGCGATGTCGGCAAGGAAGCCGAAGTCGGATGCTTCGATGATCAGTTCTTGGCCGTCGACCATCTTATCCATGTTTTCTTTCACTTTCAGGATCGGGCCTGGGCACTGCAGTCCGCAGGCATCGACTTGGATCGTGTTGCCGACCGGTTGTGCCGCAGGTTTAGCGTGTGTTGGTTCGACGTGGACCGCTGCTTCCGGCACGTCCTCTTGATAGGTCAAAGTTGTTTTGGCTTGTTTGTATGTCTTGTAGCCGCCGTCCAGGTTTTTGACGGTGAAGCCGTTCTGCATCAGGATGCGGGCCGCGTTGTAGCCGCGGTGGCCGACTTGGCAGAACACATAGATGGTTTTGTCCTTTGGTAATTCGCTCATGCGCGCGCGGATATCGCCCAATGGGATCGTGTAGGCATTGCCCAATACGCCGGTAGCCAATTCGAAGTCTTCACGGACATCCAACAGGAAGGCACCTTTTGCGATCAGGCCATCGACTTCATGCCATTGGAACGTATCGACTTTGCCTTCCAAGATGTTGGAAGCTGCGTAGCCTGCGATGTTGGCAGGGTCTTTTGCGGATGAATAAGGCGGTGCGTAGGCCAATTCCAAATCCGGCAAGTCGTAGACGGTCGCGCCCAATTTCATGGCTGTCGCGATGACGTCGACACGTTTTTCGACGCCTTCCATCCCGACTGCCTGCACACCCAAGATTTTTCCGTCCAAGCCGAACAGCAATTTGATGTCCAACGGCGAAGCCCCTGGGTAATAACCAGCATGGGAGTTCGGATGAATGTGGACCACTTTATAGTCGGTGCCGCAACGTTTCAAGGTTTTCTCGCTGTTTCCGGCTGCCGCCACTGTCAATTCGAAGACTTTCGCAACCGAAGTTCCCATCGTGCCTTTGTAGCGGACATCCATACCGTTCAAGTGGTCAGCCACCAAGCGGCCTTGACGGTTCGCCGGCCAAGCCAACGGAACCACAGTCTTGCTGCCGTTGACGAAGTCGGTCACTTCGATGACGTCACCTACTGCGAAGATATCCGGATCGGATGTCTGCAATTGGTCGTTCACGACGATCGCACCTCGGAAGCCTGTCTTGAGATCAGACTCGACTGCCAATTCGTTTTCTGGCGTCACGCCGATGGAAAGGATTGTCATGTCCGTGTTCAGGACTTTGCCGCTGTTCAAGCGGACTTTGGATCCGTTGTTTTCGAAGGCTTTGACGCCATCGTTCAAGATCAAGTTGACATTGTGCATATCGATATGCGCATGCACGGATTGCGCCATTTCAAAGTCGATCGGTGCCATGACCTGATCGCTCATTTCGACCAAGGATACGTGGATGCCCAATTCCCATAGGTTCTCCATCATTTCCAAACCGATGAAGCCGCCGCCGATGACGGTCGCGCGTTTCACCTGGTGCTCAGTGATGTAAGCTTTGATCTTGTCCATATCCGGGATGTTGCGCAACGTGAAGACGTTCTCCGCTTCCTCGATGCCCGTGATGGCCGGTTTGATCGGCTTCGCGCCGGTCGAGATGATCAACTTGTCGTAGCTTTCTTCCGTCGTTGCGCCGGTCAATACGTGTTTCACTGTGATGGTCTTCTCAGCGCGGTTAATCTTCACGACTTCGCTGAAGTTCTTGATGCCGATGTTGAATTTCTTCGCCATGCCGCCGACTGTCTCCAACAACAAGTTATCGCGCTCTTGGATTACG
>NZ_JBSQPW010000055.1:0-6449 GCF_055118575.1 Trichococcus sp.
GAAGGTCACACCTGTTCCCATCTCGAACACAGAAGTTAAGCTTCTTAGCGCCGATTGTAGTGAAGGGTTTCCCTTTGTGAGACTAGGACGTTGCCGCGCAAATGAAAAGCAAGCATGCAGGATATTCCTGATGCTTGCTTTTTTTTTGCGTTTTTTTTGGGGATCACTCCCAGTTATTGATTTTGTTTCCCAAACAGCTGCACAGCATACAGAAATTCTCCGTCATAATGGACACCGATGCCTACCTCACGGAAATCGGGATGAATCATATTGGCGTAATGGCCTTCGCTTTCCATCCAACCTTTGAACAAAAATTCGGCCATACTTGCTTCGTCCTTGAAATAGGTCGCCATTGCCAGATTTTCTCCGACCGTTTGATAAGGGTACCAGTAATCATCGGTCTGGATGACCGTGTAAAAATCGGTTCCATCCGGACGGGTGTGCGAAAACGATGTCTGGGTTTCAATGGCCCGGTGATCAGCCGCCGCTTTAAGCGTTTCGTTCTTTGTAAGGAGAAGCAAGCCTTGCTCCAGACGAAGCTCATTCAGTAAAACCATGACTTTATCTTCCACAAGGGTATAGTCGATTTCTTCAGGTCGGGTGAAAGGCGCTATGAGCAGGTCAATGCCTTCAGGGCTTGTCAGCACTTGAATTTTCTCAGCCACATCCGTTTGTACTGCTTGCTCGAGAAACAGGAATTTTTCGTTCAAAATATTACGGTTTATTCCGTATCCTACCAACAATGCTGCTATGCCAGTGAAAAGCAGGCCTCTAATGATTCGCATCCGCACCGTTCCTTTCAGATTTTCGGATAGTTTATTACTGGAAAAATATCCGGCAAATTCAAGTATGTTTCCATTATAGTCAATTCTCCGCACAATGTCCTGAAGAAAGTCTGGGATTCGTTTTTTGATTGATAATTTGCTAAAATGGGGGTAAGAATCGAAAGATGG
Organism: Trichococcus sp.; assembly: GCF_055118575.1. Taxonomy (NCBI): domain Bacteria; kingdom Bacillati; phylum Bacillota; class Bacilli; order Lactobacillales; family Carnobacteriaceae; genus Trichococcus; species Trichococcus sp. The sequence goes on from NZ_JBSQPW010000055.1 coordinate 954, forward strand.
AGATCTGTTGTGCGGATTGCGGGAGGGGGAATTCCTATGAATAAAAGGTTTGGATTGCTGCTTGTTGTCTGTGTCGGTGTTTTTGCTGCCTGTCAAAATGAATCTGAAACCGAAGATTCTTTGGTGAGCGAACAATCTTCGGTTTCTGCCGAAGCTGAGAAAAGTGTAACTAAAACGATCCTTTTTTCAAGTGGTGTTGAGGATGGAATCACCAGAGGCGATAAATATAACTATTTTGCGTTAGAAGGCAATGCTGAAGGTTATGATCAAGTGACCACCATCATCGAAGGGACGGCTGTCGACTATCGCGAGACGAACAACGTATGGGAATTCGATTATCCTTATCAAGGACCCAGTATTGAAACAGAAATCACCTTCACGACGGATACATCCGTCATATATGGCGATACTGGGATTAAACTGGCTGACCTTGCGCCTGAAAGTTATGTCACCATAACTTTCATACCTAATGAGAACCCAACGATAACTCCGCCTGCTTTTACGGTCAATGAGGGTGAAGCGCAAAACTTTTTGAGCGACGATTCCGGGATAAATGAGTTGGTGACGGTAACGGAAATCCGGGAAATAGATGCGCTGGAGGAACTCAACCCGCTTGGAGAAAAACTATTGGAAGTAGAAGTACAATACGTCAACAATGGCAGTGTCGATACCTACATCGCTCCCAACTATTTTTCGGCGCTTGATGCTGAGGGGAAAATTCTCCCTTTGCGCTACACCCATTTCTGGTTGCATACTGTCGCACCCGGGGAGTCCTTTACAGATAAGGTTTATTTTGACATCACCAGTGAAGGGCCTTACGCGATCCAATTTTTTGATGGCGCTTGGATCGACAGCGAGGAAGTTGGCGAGACAGTCAATGATATCTAGCTGACTGAAGGATACCAAAAACTACGGTAAAACGTCCTATACAAGGAAACAGCCTTGTGCAGCTTAAGCTGTACAGGGCTGTTCTTACGTTTTCTGAGGTACGGCTGCAAAAATAGTGCGCTACTTTTAGGTACGGACAACCAAAACATCACACGGTGCATGACGGACCACGTAGTTAGAGACCGATCCAACAAAAGCCCTAGTGATCGCACCTTTGCCGGTCGCTCCGATGACGATAAGATCGATGTTGTATTCTTTCGGAAATGCTTCAGCGATGAGCGTCATTGGATTGCCGTTGGTTACAGACTTCTTGACTTCAATCCCTTCATTTAGGGCGAATGTCATCATTTCATCGAGGAATTCATATTCCATGTCCTTGTATGCTTCCGTCAATCTGGATTCATATTCAGGGCTAAGAGGAACATTTCTTGTGTCCTTAACGTAGATAAGGTGCAACGCGGCGTTATTACGTTTGGCAATGGCAACAGCTTTTTTGAACGAATCTTCTGACTGACCTGAACCGTCAACGGGAACCAAAATATTTTTGTATTCTGCTAACATTTCTACCCGCTCCTTTTTTGAATTTGTTCAGAAAACGCTTCCTATACTCATTTTACAACAACGCTGTTTGAAAAGGAAGCCGGGAAGCGGTGACAAAAATTAGAATTATTTGGCAGAACTGTTAATCAGAAATGAAGCATGCTAAAATGAATTTAAGAAAAAGAAAGGGTTGAAGGCGGATATGACGGAAACGAACCATGAACAGGAGATCAGATATTGCAGGCAGACGAAGGTGATTCAGACACATCACGTCTTTCCGTTCGATTCAAATTACCACGGTACTTTGTTCGGAGGCAAACTGATGAGCATGATCGATGATTGTGCGGCAATTTCCGGAGAGCGTTTCGGTCGTACGACCAATGTGACCGCATCGGTGGACACATTGAACTTCATCAAGCCACTTCCTACTGGCCACTCGGTCTGCATCGATACGTTTGTTTCCGGAGCGGGGAAAACGTCAATGGAAATCTTCACAAAAGTTACCGGAGAAAATCTTCGGACGGGTGAACGGTATTTGGCAGCGACTTGCTTTTTGACCTTTGTGGCGCTTCCTGATGGGAATGGGCAAAAGGTTTCTCTTCCGAAAATCGTACCGGAAACGGTCGAGGAAAAATTCATCAACAGCGGATATGAAGAAAGACGGAAAAAGCGAAGAGCCGATCTGGACTACCAAAAACAGCTACATGAACATCTCACGATAGAAATACCTTGGGCGGATTAGCACTTGTAGACAAAATAAGCGCGGCAAGCCTTGATTTGAAAAGCATGGAAAGAGATACATACAAATGATGGAGCAGGAGTGTGTCAACGTGTCGAAAACTAACGGAAAAGATTTATTGGGTCAGCCATTTTTGAATAAAGGGACCGCATTCACTTTGGAAGAACGAGCAACATTAGGGCTGGAAGGTTTATTGCCGACCGAAGTGCGTACCTTGGAAGAACAAGGGAAGATTGTCTATGCGCAACTGGGCCAACTGACTGATGCTTATTCCAAACAGAAGCATCTGATGAATATCTACGCCCAGAACCGCGTGCTTTTTTACCATGTCATCGGGAAACACGTGACCGAGTTGTTGCCGGTCATCTATACGCCGACCATCGCCGACACAGTCATGAATTATTCGCGGGATTACCAAATTCCCCAGGATGCGGTCTACTTGGATGTGAATCGTCCGGAAGCGATCCGCACCGCTATGCTGAACGGCTGCAAAGGCATGGATGAAGAAATCAAAATGATGGTCATCACAGATGGCGAAGGGGTGCTGGGCATCGGCGATTGGGGCATCCAAGGCATCGCGATTTCAATCGGAAAACTGGCTGTATACACCGTCGCTTCGGGATTGAATCCGCAACAGGTCTTGCCGATCGTGATTGATGCGGGCACAAACAACGAGCAGCTGCTGGAGGATCCGTTCTATCTCGGCAATAAGCACAAACGTGTGACAGGAGAGGCGTATTACCCATTCATCGAAAAGTTCGTTGAAGAGGCATCAGCGCTGTTCCCGGATGTATTGTTCCACTGGGAAGACTTCGGCCGCGACAATGCCGCCAATATACTGGAGCAGTACCGCGATAAAATCTGTACGTTCAATGATGACATCCAGGGGACCGGCGTGATGATGGCGGCTGCGATGGATTCAGTGGTCCGGATCACCGATAAGCCGATCACGGAACACAAAATCCTTGTTTTCGGAGGCGGGACTGCCGGTGTCGGTGTATCCGACCAAATCCTCATGGAGATGGTGCTGCAAGGTGCCGACAGCCAGGAAGCCCGCAAACAGTTTTACATGGTCGACCGCTATGGGCTGGTCACTGATGACATGGCGGATCTTACGCCGGGTCAGCAAAAATATGCGCGCGCTGCGGCTGAGTTCTCCGCACCATTGAACGATTTGGCTGAAATCATCGAAGCGGTCAAACCGACCGTGCTGATTGGTACATCAGGCCAAGCCGGTGCCTTTACGCAAGCGGTCGTCGAAAAGATGGCAGCATACAATGAACGTCCGGCCATCATGCCGATCTCGAATCCGACCAGATTATGCGAAGCAAAGGCTTCGGATGTCATTGCTTGGTCCGAGGGGAGAGCGTTGGTCGTTACCGGCAGCCCATCCGATCCGATCGCATACAATGGCGTGGACTATAAAATCGGCCAGGCGAACAATGCCTTATTGTACCCAGGTTTAGGCTTCGGGATCGTCATCGCAAAAGCCAAGACAGTGACGGACAGAATGCTGTCCGCTGCCGCGCACGGCATCACTTCCCTACAGAACTTGGATGAAGCGGGAGCAGCGATTTTGCCGCCGGTTTCCCAGTTGCGCGAAGCCTCGAAATTGGTTGCGGCAGCCGTCATCCAAGCAGCTATCGAAGATGGAGTAAATGGTGTTGAAATAACGGATCCGATGGAAGCTGTCGAAGCTGCCATCTGGAAAGCGGAATATTAGGACAAAAAGCACGTCCAAAAACGGAAGAGCCGACAGGAAGGAACGGGATGAATGGAATATAGAATTGAACATGACTCATTAGGGGAAGTAAAAGTTGCAGCGGATAAATTATGGGGTGCACAGACGCAACGCAGTCTGGAAAATTTCAAGATCGGAATCGAAAAAATTCCGATGGAAGTCATCTATGCATTGGTCGAAATCAAGCGTGCTGCCGCGGCATCAAACCATGAAGTCGGCTTATTGGATGAGACCGTTACAAAAGGCATCCTTTTGGCGGCTGATGAAGTGCTTGAAGGCAAATGGGACGATCAATTTCCGTTATCCGTATGGCAGACCGGAAGCGGCACGCAATCCAATATGAATGTGAACGAAGTGCTGGCGAACCGAGGCAACCAGCTAGTTGACTGCGGTATCCACCCAAACGACCACGTGAACAAAGGACAGAGCTCCAATGATACATTCCCGGCTGCTATGCACATCGCCGGCGTGCTATACATAAAAAATAAACTGTACCCGGCGATTGAGCAGTTGATCGGCACGCTGACTCGTTTGGAGCAGGAAAATGCAGCGATCGTCAAATTGGGCCGTACCCATCTGCAGGATGCGACGCCATTGACATTAGGCCAGGAAATCAGCGCATGGCGCGTCATGCTTGAAGAAACCATGTCCATGATCGAGGACTCCTTGAAATACATGCGCCAAGTAGCCTTAGGCGGCACAGCAGTCGGAACGGGGTTGAACGCGGATCCGATCTTCATCCAAAAAACGATCGAAAAGGTTGCGGAGCGCACGGGCGAGGCATTCGTTGGAGCAGAGAACAAATTCCATGCGCTGACCAGCAAGGATGCTTTTGTGCATACGCATGGGGCGGTTAAAGCGTTGGCGGCCAATTTCTACAAGATCGCAAATGATGTCCGTTGGCTGGCGAGCGGCCCGAGAAGCGGCATCGGCGAAATCAGCATCCCGATGAATGAGCCGGGAAGTTCGATCATGCCCGGAAAAGTCAATCCTACCCAATCCGAAGCGGTAACGATGGCCTGCATCCAAGTGATGGGCAACGACAGCGCCATCGGCTTTGCGGCTTCGCAAGGTTCGTTCCAGCTGAATACTTATATGCCGCTCATCGTGAACAGCTTCATGCAGTCTGTCCGCCTGCTTGCGGATGCACTGATCAGTTTTGATGAAAACTGCGCGAGCGGAATCAAGGCGGAACAGGATAAAATCAACCATAACTTGACCAATTCCTTGATGCTGGTGACTGCTTTGAACCCGTACATCGGTTATGAGAAAGCAGCCAAGATCGCCCAGAAGGCTTTTGTGGACGGCACTTCCTTGAAAGAGGCGGCTGTCGCGATGGGGCATGTCACTGCTGAAGAGTTCGATCAGTACGTGGATCCGATGAAGATGGTTTAATTTTTTCGGCGAAGTGCGGATCGGCAGGCAAGTCCAGTCGATCCGCTTTTGTTGTCTATTGTTTTGAAACAGGTCAAATACAGGAGGCCCTAAATAATGTCTACTGAATAATTAACAAACCTTATCGCAACAGCGTTTTTAGCTGTTTTTTGGTATAATAGATGCATGGATTCCAGAGGGAAATACCAAAAAC